>JBLMXA010000553.1:0-10644 GCA_050257515.1 Acidobacteriota bacterium
AGCACCGCGTGCTCTGCGAGAACCTGTTCTGGGCGACCTGCGAGAAGGTGCTGATGCTCGTGCGCAACCGCGAGCACGTGCCCGAGGAGCTCGAGGGTCTCGAGAAGGCGCTGTCGGACACGTACTTCTGCAACTTCTCGATGTTCCAGTCGGTGCCCGACGCGTGGGCGGTCGATCAGCTGTTCCCGATCTGCCCGATCCACCGCCTCAACGAGGAGCCGACGCGGCGCGCGACGCTCGCCGACATCACGTGCGACTCCGACGGCAAGATCGACTCGTTCATCGATCTGCGCGACGTCAAGCACGTGCTCGAGCTGCACTCCAAGGGCGAGGCGCAGGACTACTACCTCGGCGTGTTCCTCGTCGGCGCGTACCAGGAGATCCTCGGCGACCTCCACAACCTGTTCGGCGACACGAACACGGTGCACGTCCAGCTGTCGCCGGAGGGCGATTACGACGTCAAGGAAGTCGTCGCGGGCGACACGGTGAGCGAGGTGTTGCAGTACGTCGACTACTCGCCGAGCGATCTGCTCAACCGGATGCGCAACAACGTCGAGGTCGCGCTGCGCAAGAAGCTCCTGACGATCGAGGAGAGCCGCACCCTCATGAACCGGTTCCGCCAGGGCATGATCGGCTACACGTACCTCGATCGCGAGTAGGATCGCCGCATGTCGATGATCGGCAACTTCCTGCGGATGTCGTCGCGCAAGGTCGAGGCGCTGCGCGCGAATCCCGAGCGCATCACGAAGGTGCTGTATCCCGACGAGGAGGGCGACACCGTGATGAGCGACGACGTCCACCTCGACGTCGAGAAGGCGTGGCACGGCATCCACTTCTTGCTCAACGGCGAGGTGTGGAGCGGCACGCCGCCGCTCGACTTCATCGTCGCGGGCGAGCCGATCGGCGACGTCGACGTCGGCTACGGGCCCGCGCGCGGGTTTCTCGCCGACCAGGTGCGCGCGATCGCGACGGCGCTCGAGCCGATCACGCCCGAGGTGCTGCGCAGCCGCTACGACGCGGGCGCGCCGGGCTGGGCCGAGGTCTATCCGATGCACGGCCGCGCCGACGACGGCGCGCTCGACTACCTCGTGTCGTACTACGAGAGCCTGCGCGACTTCGTGATCGAGACCGCCGAGCTCGGCGCGGGCATGATCGTCTACGTGAACTAGTCGACCAGCTCGTTGACGAGGTGGCGCAGGCTCTTCAGGTCGAACGGCTTCTCGATGCGGCGGTTCGGCGTCGCGTCGAGGAACTCGCGCGCGCTCTGGGTGAACGCGCCGCCGGTCACGAACACCATCTTCTCGGCCTGATCAGGATCGCGCCTCGCGACCTCGGCGTGGAGCTCCATGCCGGTGACCTGCGGCATCATCAGGTCGCACAGGATGACATCGAACCGGCCACCGGCGGAGAGCAGCGCGAGCGCCTCGCGCGCGCTCGTCGCGATCTCGACGTCGTGATCCTGGACGATGTAGCGGCGCACCGCGTGAGCGAGCGTCTCCTCGTCGTCGACGACGAGCACGCGGCCCCGGCGCTTCGGCAGCGCGCCCGCCGGTAGCACCTGCGTATTCCCCTGCAGCGTCGCGTCGGCGACCGGCAGCGCGATGCGGAACTCGGTGCCGCGCCCGACGTGGCTCGTGAACGTGATCGAGCCGCCGAGCTGGGTGACGATGCGATGCGAGATCGCGAGGCCGAGGCCCGTGCCGACGCCGACCGGCTTCGTCGTGAAGAACGGCGTGAACAGCCGCGGCTGGACGTCCGCCGGGATGCCGGCGCCGGTGTCCGCGATCGTGATGACGACGCGATCGCCCTCGAGCTCGGTCGTCACGCGCACCTCGTTGCCCTCGTAGTTGCCCTCGGGGATCGCCTGCGCGGCGTTGACGATGATGTTGAGGAACACCTGGCCGAGGCGCGACTCGTTAGCATCGACGCGCGGCACGCGCGCGAACTTCTTGACGACGCGCGCGCGGTGGCGAAGCTCGTTCCATGCCATGCGGATCGTCGAGTCGAGCACGCGCTCGATGTCGACGGCGCCGCGGCGATCCTCCTGCGCGCGCGAGAAGATCTTGAGGTCGCGCACGATCTCGCGCACGCGATCGGCCGACACCCGCGCGTCGTGCAGCTCCTCCGCGAGATCGCGCGGCAGCTCGAGGCGCTTGCTCGCATCGAGCACGTCCTGCACCGCCATGTCGAGGTTCGCGATCACCGCGGCGAGCGGGTTGTTGATCTCGTGCGCGACGCCGGCGGCGAGCAGGCCCACCGACGCCATCCGATCGGCGAGCATGAGCTGCATCTCGGCCTGCTTGCGATCGGTGATGTCGCGCGCGATCACGATCACCGCGACGACCTTGCCGTCGTGCTTCGCCGCGCCGAGCCGCACCGAATACCAGCCGTTGCGTCCCGCCGGCGTCACGCCCTGGGTCTCGTACCCGCCCGGCTCGCCGGTGCGCACGACGCGCTCGAACGTGGCGCGGATCTGCGGCGCCTGGTCCGGAGGCAGGCGCTCGAACAGGCTGGTGCCGACGACCTCGTGCACCGGCACGCCGCGCACGGGCGCGTTCGCGAACAGCACGGTGCCGTCGGGCGCGACCTGCAGGATGATGTCGGGCGCGCTGTCGACGATCGCCTCGAGCAGCGCTGCGTGCCGCGCGGCGCGGTGCTCGGCGGCCTCGCGATCGGCATACGCGCGCGCGAGCGCCAGGGCGTGCCCGATCTGCGTCGCGACCCCGAGCGCGAACGATCGCCAGTCGTCGTGATCGATCTCGCGCCCGCGCGACACCATCAGCAGCGCGCCGAGCGGGCGCGCCGCCGTCGCGATCGGCACCACGTGCAACGCGCTCGCGTGGCAGCGCTCGAGCAGCTCGCTCGCGAGCTCGCGCGGCACGACGGCTGAGGGCACCTGCAGCGGCTCGCCCGACGCGATGACGTCCCGCAGCAGCTGCTCGTGACCGAAGAACCGATCGAGCTCGCCGCCGGCCCGTGCCGGCTCGCCGCCGAGCGGGCGCACGCGCAGCGCGCCGCCGGGCTCGAGCAGGTACAGCGCACCACTCGCGATGCCGCCGGCGTCGAAGCAGGTCGCGATCGCGTCGTCGAGCGCGGCGTCGACGTCGCGGTTGCGCAGCACGGCCTCCGAGATGCCGGCGAGCACGGTGAGCTCCGATGCGAGCGACGAGCAGCGCTTGGCGAGGCCGGTGTTGAGCAGCACCTGTCGCTCGAGCTGGCGCAGCGCGCGGCGGCCGCGCTCGCGCTCGAGCTCGTGCATCGCGTCCGCCGACAGCGCGGGCACCTCGGCCGCGCCGGCCAGCGTGCTGCGCAGCAGCTCGACGAGCTCGCCGAGATCCGGTGTGCGCAACACGAGATCGTTCGCGCCGGCGCGCCGCGCGAGCTCGCGGTCGCTCGGCTCGACGTAGCTCGACGTCACGAGCAGCACCGGCAGGCTCGCGAGCGCCGGATCCTGGCGCACCGCCATCGCGAGGCCGAAGCCGTCGAGCTCGGGCATCATGACGTCGGAGACCACCGCGTCGGGGCGGCGGCGGCGGATCGCGTCGAGCGCGCTGGCGCCATCGTCGACCGCCTCGATGTCGAAGCCGAGCCGGCCGAGGCGGAACGTCGCGAGCTTGAGCTGCAGCGGATCGTCGTCGGCGACGACGAGCCGGCGGCCGGCGCCGAACCGCGCGTCGACCGCGACCGGCGCGGGCAGGTGCGCCTCGACGAGCGGCACGAGCCGCGACGGCGCGATCGGCTTGGGAATGATGTCGTCGAAGCCGACCATCGACACGCGCGCCTCGTCGAGCTTCGACACGAACCCCGAGAACGCGAGGATCGCGGCGTCGGGCACCAGCTCGCGCAGCTCGCCGACGAGCTCGAAGCCGTCGGCATCGGGCAGCATCAGGTCCTGCAGCACGATGCGCGGCCGCTCGCGGCGCATCAGCTCGCGCGCGGTGCTGGCGTCGGCGGCCTCGATCACGTCGTGCCCGTGCTTGGCAAGCGCGGTGCGCACCATGCGGCGCGTCGTCGCGTTGTCGTCGACGATCATGATCTTCGGGCGCGTCACGCCGGCCTGCCTTCGACGCGCGCGACGTGGCGCGCGATCACCACGGGCAGCGCCCGCGTGTCGATCGGCTTGGTGACGTAGTCGTCGCAGCCCGCCTCGAGCGCCTTCTCGCGATCACCCTTCATCGCATACGCGGTGACCGCGATGATCGCGATGTCGCGCGTCGCGGGATCGGCCTTGAGATCGCGGGTGAGCGCGAGGCCATCGACGCCGGGCAGCTGCAGGTCCATCAGGATCACCGCCGGCTTCCGCGCGTGGATCGCGGCGAGCGCGCCCGCCGCGTCGCTCGCGGTGTCGGTGTCGTAGCCCTGCGCCTTGACGAGGTACGCGACGAGCTTGAGGTTCGTCGGGTTGTCGTCGACGATCAGCACGCGCGTCATCACGAGCCTTCCAGCAGCGTGCGCAGCTGCGCGACGACGGTCGACGGCGACGTGCCGTTCTTCGACACGATGCCCTGCGCGCTCTCGCGCAGCTTCGCGTGCTCGTCGGGCGTGAGATCCTTCATCGTCCAGATCAGCACCGGCGTGCGCTCGTGCGAAGGGAGGCGCCGGAAGCGATCGAGGAACTCGACGCCGTCCATCCCGGGCATCAGGAGATCGAGCACGACCGCCGCGGGATGCAGCTGCTCCGCCGCGGCGAGCGCGGCCGCTCCCGACGAGCGCGTGATCGCCGAGTAGCCGAGCTGCGCGAGCGTCGCGTCCATCAGGCGCAGCGCGCCATCGTCATCGTCGACGACGAGCACGCCGCCCGCGCGATCGGGCCGCACGCCGGCGCGCTCGAGCGCCGCGAGTAGCGCGTCGCGATCGAGCGGCTTGCGCAGCACGTCGTGGACATGGAAGCCGGCGACGCGGCCCGCATCGGCGGCCACCGACACGACGACCACCGGCGTCGTGCGCATGCGATCCTCGGCGCGCAGCGTCGCGAGCAGCTCGAGGCCCGACATGTCGGGCAGCAGCAGGTCGAGCGTCACGGCGTCGAACGCGCGCTCGCGGCAGCGCGCGAGCGCCTCCAGGCCGTTGCGCGCGATCTCGACGGCGTAACCGGCGCTCGCGAGGCACGCGACGATCACCGCGCGGTCGCGATCGACGTCCTCGACGACCAGCACCGTGCGCGCGCCGAGCCTCGCCACGCCGGCGACCTGCGCGCCCGGCGCCTCGGCGACCACGGCCCGGCGCGGCAGGATCGCGTGGAACACGCTGCCCTTGCCCGGCGCCGAGCGCACGCCGACGGAGCCGCCCTGCGCCTCGACGAGCCGCCGCGTCAGCGCGAGCCCGAGCCCGGTGCCCTGGTGGCGCTTGCCAGCCCCGGTCTCGAGCTGCTGGAACTCGATGAACAGCCGTCCGAGGTCCGACGGCGCGATGCCGGGCCCGGTGTCCTCGACCTCGAGGCGGAACATCGTGTCGCCTTCGCCGGAGACGCGGACGACGACGCGCCCGCGCTCGGGCGTGAACTTCAGCGCGTTCGACAGGTAGTTGTAGGCGACCTGCTTGAACCGGTTCGGATCGAGCGCCACGTCGCCGAGCGCCGGATCGATGTCGGTCGCGAGCTGGATCTGCTTGGCCGCGGCCGTCCCGCGCGTGATCGACACGACCTCGCCGACGAGGCGACCGAGCTCGACCGCCTCGGGCCGGAAGTCGAGCTTGCCAGCCTCGACCTTCGCGAGGTCGAGCACGTCGTTGATGAGCTGCAGCAGGTGGCGCCCGCTCGCGAGGATGTCGCCGAGGAACTCCTGGTGCTGCGGCGACTCCGCGGGCACCTGTCCGTCGTGGAGCAGCTCGGTGAACCCGATGATCGCGTTGAGCGGCGTGCGCAGCTCGTGGGACATGTTCGCGAGGAACTCGCTCTTGAGGCGGTTCGCCTCCTGGATGCGGCGGTTCTGCAGCTCGAGCTCGACCGCGTGGCGGCGGATCTCCTCGACGCGGAGGCGCTCGCGGAGGTCGATGATCGTGACGCGCGCGAGCTGCTGGCTCGCGGTCGGTAGCCGTGCGTGGTGCGTCTCGGTCGGGATCAGCTCGCCGGTCCTGGTGCGATACGTCCACTCGAAGCCGAACGATTCGAGCCGTGCCGAGCGCGACACGACATCGCGGCCGGCTTCGAGCGAGGTACGTCCATCGGGCTGCATCGGTGGGCTCAGCGCTCCGAGGCCGAGCTCGCGCAGCTCGTCGAGCGAGAAGCCGAACAGCCGCAGCGCGCTCGGGTTGGCATCGAGGATCCGGGCACGCTCCAGATCGTAGGTGAGTAGCGCCTCGGGCGCGACCTCGAAGCTCGTGCGGTGACGCGCCTCCGAGAGACGCAGCTCACGCTCGGCCACCACGCGCGCGCGCCTATCCGTGGCCTCACGCAGCGCGCGCTCGATCGCGGGCACGAACCGCCGCGGCTTGTCCTTGGACAGGAAGTCGAGCGCACCGGCGCGCAGCGCCTCGACCGCGGCCTCCTCGTTCGGCGTCCCCGAGATCACGATGCACGGCAGATCGAGCCGGCGCGCGGCGACGAGCTCGATCGCCTGCAGGGCACCGAAGCCCGGAAGCATCCAGTCGGTGATCAGCAGATCCCACGGCTCGGCGAGCGCGCCGTCGAGCTCCGCCGCCGTGCCGACGCGCCGCGGAGCAAGCTCGAACCCGCCGCGACGCAGCTCGAGCAGCAGGATCTCGTAATCGTCGTCGGAATCCTCGACGACCAGCAACCGCATACGTGGGCATCAAACTATCACGAGGGCAGCGTGAAATAGAACGTCGCGCCGTGGCCGGGCGCGCCCTCGGCCCAGATCCGGCCGCCGTGGCGATCGATGATCCGGCGCACCGTCGCGAGGCCGATCCCGGTGCCGCCGAACTCGCGCTCGCTGTGCAGCCGGGCGAACGGCGTGAACAGGCGCTCCGCGTACTGCATGTCGAACCCGGCGCCGTTGTCGCGTACGAAATACACCGTATCGCGCTCGGCGCGCTGCGAGCCGACCTCGATGCGCGCGGCGGGCACCTTCGACGTGAACTTGATCGCGTTGCCGAGCAGGTTGTCGAGCAGGATCCGGAGCAGCCGCGCGTCCGCCTCGACGGTCATGTTCGGCGCGACGACGCCGACGATCTTGCGCGACACGTCGCGCCGCTTCAGCTCGTCGAGCGCGGCGCTCGCGAGCGCGCTGAGATCGACGTGGTGGCGGCCGAGCTGGGCGCGGTTGATCTGCGACAGCTCGAGCAGCGCGTCGATCAGATCGTTCATCCGCGACGCGGCCGCGAGCACGCGGCGCAGGTGATCGCGGCTCTTGTCGTCGAGCTGGTAGCGGAGGTCCTCGGCGAGCGCCTGGGTGAACGCGCTGATCGTCCGCAGTGGCGCGCGCAGGTCGTGCGAGACCGAGTACGAGAACGCCTCGAGCTCGCGGTTCGCGGACTCGAGCCGCTCGTTCGCGTCGCGGAACCCGCGGTGGGTCATCTCGAACGGCGCGAGCGCCTCGGCGAAGAACTGATCGAGCTCGGGCGGCGGCGCGCGATCCGCGAGCACCTCCTGCAGCGCGGCGTGGTGGACCTGCGCGAGCTCGACGACGCCGATGCCGCTGCCCGCCGCGATGCGGCCGAGCTCGTACGCGTGCGCGAGGGCCACCTCACCCGCGCCGTCGACGCACGAGCGCAGCGCGTTCGCGTACTCGTGCGCGAGCTGCCTGCGCTTGGGATCGGGTGGGTCCTGGCTCGCCGTCATCGCAGCCACTTCTTGATCGTGACGATCGTGCCGACGCCGAGCTCGGTGTCGACGTGCAGCTCGTCTACCAGGCGCCGCGCGCCCGGCAAGCCGTAACCGAGGCTGTCGCGGGTCGAGTAGCCGTCCTGCAGCGCGAGCGACACGTCGGCGATGCCGGGGCCGCGATCGCGCGCCATCACCGCGAGCCCGTGGCGCGCGCCGTCGTGCACCGGGACGAGCACGATGTCGCCGGTGCTCGCGTGCTGGAGGATGTTGCGTGCGAGCTCGCTGACCGCGGTCGCGATCGCCTCGACGTCGGCCGCGGAAAACCCGAGCGCGCGCGCCTGATCGCGGGCGCGGATGCGCGCCTCGTGCACGCCGGTCTCGTCGTCGACGTCGATCCGCGTGCCCTCGCTGCGCTCGCCGCGGAAGCGCGCGACGACGACGCACGCGTCGTCCTTGCCGCTCGCCCAGCGGTCGATGATGCTCGCCGCGATCTGGTGGAGATCGCGCACGGGCGTGACCTCGCGGCGAAACCCGAGCTTGATCCCGTCGGTCGCGAGCACGAGCGTGTCCGCGGGGTGGATCGCGTGCGTCCTCAGCTGCAGCGGCGGCAGCCGGTAGCCGACGATGCCGCCGCGGCTGGTCAGCGACTCGTCGCCGGCCGCGCCGCCGGCGAGCGCGCGCACGAGCACGCCCTCGACGTTGCCGACGCCGATCCACGACATGCTCGCGCGCGCGGCGTCGATCCGCGCGAGGCTCATCGCCACGCCGCGCGTCTCGCGCAGGCGGTCGTGGCAGCGCGCGATCAGCTCCACGAGCGGCGCGTCGGGCGCCTCCTCGAGCGCGCGCAGCGCCGCGTCCGCGGCGACGCTCGCCTCGGGGCCGTGGCCGAGCCCGTCGATCGCGCCGACCAGCGCGACGTCACCGACCTCGATCACGACCGCGCGATCGCCGGACTCGGTGAAACCGTGCAGCGGCGCCTCCGCGATGTCGTGATCGAGGATCGTCATCGACGCCACTTCTTCATCGTCACCGTCGTGCCCTGGCCGAGCTCCGACGCGAGGTGAAACTCGTCCATCAGCCGGCGCGCGCCCGGCAGGCCCAGCCCGAGGCTGTTCTTCGTCGAGTAGCCGTCGCGCATCGCGAGCTCGAGGTTCTCGATGCCCGGTCCGGAATCGCGCGCGGTCACCTGCACGCCGATGCGCGCGCCGTCCTCGATGCGGGCGATCACGATCACGCCCTTCTGCGCGTAGACGACGATGTTGCGCGCGACCTCGGAGATCGCGGTCGCGATCAGCGTCTGGTCCGTCGAGGTGAAGCCGACCTGGGCGGCGAGCTGGCGGCCGGCCTGGCGCGCGGCGACGATGTCGGTCTCGTGCTCGATCGCGACCTTGACCTCGGTCATCTCTTGCGCTTCGCGGCGAGCACCGCGAGGCCCTCCTCCAGATCGAGCGCCGTGGTGACGCCGTCGAGCGTGAGTCCGAGCTGGACCATCGCGAACGCGACCTCCGGCTGGATGCCGACGATCACGGTGTGCGCGCCGCGCAGCCTCGCGGTGTAGGCGATGCCGCGCAGCGTGCGCGTGGCGAACGAATCGAGCACGTCGAGCGCGGTGACGTCGATCAGCACGCCCCGCGCGCGCGTCGCCCCGATCCTGGCCGCGAGCTGGTCGCGGAACTCGACGAGGTCCTGGTCGGAGAGCGCGGCGACGACCGAGGCGATCAGCGTGTCGCCTTGCTTGAGGATGGGCACCGGCATGGTCAGAGCTCCGGCAGCGTGGCGTGATCGGGCTCGTGGACGACACGGTAACCGAGCAACCGCTCCGCATCCTCGACGCCGCCTTGCAGGTCACCGACCGTCGTGAACGGTGCGAGATCGATGCCGAGCGCGACCATCGACTGCGCGACCTCGGCCGACACACCGGTGACGATGACGAGCGCGCCCATCAGGCGCGCCGCGGTGACCGTCTGCACGAGGTGATTCGCGACCTTGGAGTCGATGGTCGCGACGCCCGTGATGTCCATGACGACGACCTTCGCGCGGTTCGCGCGGATCGACTTCAGCAGGTTGTCCGTGATCAGCTGTGCGCGATGGGTGTCGATGACGCCGATCAGCGGGAGCAGCAACATGCGCTCGCGGATCTGCAGCACCGGCGTCGACAGCTCGCGGATCGCCTCGGACTGGCGGCGGATCGTGCGCTCGCGCTCGTGCATCAGCACGTCGACCTGCACGCCGATGTCGAGGAACGCGACCTTCTTGAGCGACATGTAGCTCTCGAAGCCCTCGGCGGCGCTCGGCGCGGCGGCGAGGATCGTGCGGCCGATGTTGTAGAGCAGGTGCTGGAACGCGCCGAGGAACACCTTGACCTCGAGCCCGACGCGACCGTAGAGCAGCGCGAGCTTGATACGCTGCTCCACGTAGTTGACGTCGTACGTGCCGCCGGCCAGCGCGATCAGGTGATCGCGCTTGAGCGCCTTGGCCTGCTCCGTCAGCTCGCGGTACCCGAGCAGCACGCGCGCCTCCTCGAACCCCGCGAGGTACTGGAAGAACGTGTGCGCGAGCTCGTCGGCATGCGACGCGACGACGTCGCGCACCGCGGCGATGCGCTCGAGATCTTGCGGCACGAGCCCGACAAAGCGCTTGCGGCGTTCGACGTCTTGTTCGGTGACGCCCATGTTGGCCATCACCGTGCGCTCCGAGATCGGCGTGAACGGACTCGGCATTACCGACTTGTACCGCGGAGAAACGCGTCGAGGGCAGCGGTGATGGCCGTAGGTTGCTCTACCGGTGACGAGTGGCCAGCGTGCGGAATTGTCACGAGCTTCGCTCCCGGGATCGCGGCGGCGATCCGCTCGGCCTTCGGCCGCGGCGTCGCGACGTCCTCGTCACCGACGAGGACCTGCGTCGGTGCACGGATCTTGGCG
>JBLMXA010000554.1:0-3816 GCA_050257515.1 Acidobacteriota bacterium
CAGACGATCGTCGGCCTCGGCGCCGCGCACGAGCTGCGCGGCTGCGGCGAGGCGCGCTGGCACGAGCTGGTCGCGGCGGCGCGCCGGCTCGTGATCGGCGGCGACGTCGCGCCGAAGCTGCTCGGCGGGCTCGCGTTCGCGCCCGGCACCGCGGATCGCGCGCCGTGGACCGGCTTCGGCGACGCGTGGTTCGTGCTGCCGCGCTGGACGTACTCGCACGACGGTCAGACCGCGCGCCTCGTGCTCGCGGTCGACGCGCGCGAGGCGGCGCACGCGGCGCGCTGGCGCGACGAGCTGCGCGCGCTCGAGGACGCGCTGGCGACGCGATTCGCGCCGCGGCTGCAGCCGCCGATGCGCGAGCTCGACGACGGCGACCGCGACGCGTGGCGCGCGCAGGTCCGCGCGATCACCGACGCGATCGCGCGCGGCGAGCACGACAAGATCGTCGCCGCGCGCGCCGCGGTCGTCACGCTCGCCGGCGAGGTGCGCGCGGCCGACCTGCTCGCCGAGCTCGATGCCCGCCACGCCGAGTGCGCGCGCGTGCTCGTGCGGCCGCCCGGCGGCGGCGCGCTCGTCGCCGCGACGCCCGAGCGGCTCGTGCGCAAGCAGGGCGCGCTGATCGCGTGCGACGCGCTCGCCGGCTCGCACCCTCGCGATCCCGAGGCGCTGCTCGCGAGCGGCAAGGATCGCCGCGAGCACCAGCTCGTCGTCCGCGCGATCGTCGATGCGCTCTCCGAGCTCGGCGCAACCGTCGACGTGCCCGCGCAGCCCGCGATCCGCGCGCTCCGCCACGTGCTCCACCTGCACACGCCGATCACCGCGCGACTCGCGCGGCCCACGCACGTGCTCGAGGTCGCGGCGCGCCTGCATCCGACGCCGGCCGTCGGCGGCACGCCGACGCGCATCGCGACCGAATGGATCGGCGCGAAGGAGCCGGTGCCGCGCGGCTGGTACGCCGCACCGGTCGGCTGGTTCGATCTCGACGGCGACGGCGAGCTCGCGGTCGCGATCCGCTCCGGCCTGCTCGCCGGCGAACGCGCGCACCTGTGGGCCGGCGCCGGCATCGTCGCCGGCTCCGATCCGGATCGCGAGCTCGCCGAGACCGAGCTCAAGCTGCGCGCGATGCTCGGCGCGCTCGGGGTGTCGGGATGATCGATGCGGTCGTGCAGACGCTGTGGGCGCAGCTGATCGCGGCGTCGCTCGCCGATGCCGGCGTCAGGAGGTGCGTCGTCAGCCCGGGCTCGCGGTCGACGCCGCTCGTCGCCGCGCTCGCCGCCGACGGCCGGTTCGACCTGCCGTCGATCGTCGACGAGCGCGCGGCGGCGTTCTTCGCGCTCGGGGTCGCGCGCGCGACCGGCTCGCCGGCGGCGATGGTGTGCACGAGCGGCTCGGCGGCCGCCCACTACCTGCCCGCGCTCGTCGAGGCGAGCTGCGCCGGCGTGCCGCTCGTCGCGATCACCGCCGACCGGCCGCCCGAGCTGCACGACTGCGGCGCGAACCAGACGATCGATCAGGTGAAGATGTACGGCGCGTTCGTGCGCGCGACGCGCGATCTCGGCGCCCCGGTCGGCAGCGCGCTCGCGCTGCGCGCGGTGCGCCGCAAGGTGCTCGAGGCGGTCGGCCTCGCGCGCGGGCCGCACGCCGGCCCGGTCCACCTCGAGGTGCCGCTGCGCAAGCCGCTCGAGCCCGCCGCGCCGGCCACCGACGACGAGCGCGCGCTCGCGCGCGAGGTCGCCGAGCTACGCGCGTCCACCGCGATCGCACCGCCGCCACGCCTGCACGCCGACGACGGCGCGCTCGCCGAGCTCGCCGCCGCGATCGCCGCCGAGCCACGCGGCGTCGTGATCGCCGGCGCGCTGCCCGTCGGGTTCCCCCGCGACGGCGTGCTCGCACTGTGCGCGCGCGCCGGCTACCCGCTGCTCGCCGAGGCGGCGAGCCAGCTGAGGTTCGGGCCGCGTCCCGCGCAGGTCGCCGCGATCGATCACTTCGATCTCGTGCTCGCGTCGCCCGCGCTCGCCGGCGCGCCGGCGCCCAGGCTCGTGATCCAGCTCGGCGCCGAGCCCGTCGCCGCGGCGTGGACCGGCACGCGGCTGCCCGGCGCGCAGCGCTGGGTGCTCGCCGCTCGCGGCTGGCACGATCCCGAAGGCACCGCGCGCGGCGTGATCGTCGGCGATCCGGCCGACGCGCTCGCGCGCCTCGCCGCGCGCGTCGAGCCGACCGGCGATCGCGCGAGCTTCCCCGGCGCGTGGCGCGGGATCGAGCAGCGCATCGCCGGCGCGATCGATCGCGCGCTCGCCGCGCACCCGCGCTGCGAGGGTGCCGTGCTGCGCGCCGCGCTCGACGCCGCGCCCGCCGGCACGCTCGTCCAGCTCGGCAACAGCCTGCCGATCCGCGTCGTCGATCACGCGTGCAGCGGCGGTGGTGCCGCGCGCGGCGTGCTCGCGCAGCGCGGCGCGGCCGGCATCGACGGCTTGATCGCGTCGGCGGCCGGCGCGACGCGCGCGGGCGCGCCGGTGCTGCTCGTGCTCGGCGACGTCAGCTTCGCGCACGATCTCGGCGGCCTGCTCGCGGCGCGCGAGGCGAGCTCGCCGCTCGCGATCGTCGTCGTCGACAACGCCGGTGGCCGGATCTTCTCCGGCCTGCCGGTCGCGCGCGCGAACCTCGGCGCCGCGTTCGAGCGCCACTGGCTCACGCCGCCCGCGATCGATCCCGCCGCGGTCGCCGCCGTGCTCGGCGCGCACGCGATCACCGCGGCGACCCCGCAGGCGGCCGGCGAGGCGGTCGCCGCCGCGCTCGCGACCTCCGGCACCACCGTCATTCACGCGCCGGTCACGCCGACCGGCGCCCACGATCTGCGGCGGCACGCACTCGAGCTCGCCGCCACTGGAGGAGCCACCCATGCCTGAGATCACCTGGACGCGCCGCCCCGGCTACGAGGACATCCGCTACGAGACCTGCGCCGAGGGCATCGCGAAGATCACGATCGACCGCCCCGAGGTCCGCAACGCGTTCCGGCCGCGCACGGTCAGCGAGCTGATCCGCGCGTTCGACGAGGTGCGCGACGACGCGACGGTCGGCTGCGTGATCCTCACCGGCTCCGGCAGCGAGGCGTTCTGCTCGGGCGGCGACCAGCGGGTGCGCGGCCACGGCGGCTACGTCGGCGCCGACGGCGTGCCGCGCCTCAACGTGCTCGATCTGCACATGCGCATCCGCTACCTGCCGAAGCCGGTCGTCGCGATGGTCGCCGGCTACGCGGTCGGCGGCGGCCACGTGCTGCACCTCGTGTGCGACCTGACGATCGCCGCCGACAACGCGCGCTTCGGCCAGACCGGGCCGCGCGTCGGCAGCTTCGACGCCGGGTTCGGCAGCTCGTACCTCGCGCGCGTGGTCGGCCAGAAGAAGGCGCGCGAGATCTGGTTTCTGTGCCGGCAGTACGACGCGCAGCAGGCGCTGCAGATGGGCCTCGTCAACACGGTCGTGCCGCTCGCCGAGCTCGAGGCGACGACGATCCAGTGGTGCCGCGAGATGCTGCAGCTGTCGCCGACCGCGCTGCGCTTCCTGAAGCTCGCGATGAACGCCGATTGCGACGGCCAGGCCGGCATGATGGCGTTCGCGGGCTCGGCGACGCTGCTCTACTACACGACCGAAGAGGGCCGCGAGGGCAAGGAGGCCTTCCTCGAGAAGCGCACCCCCGACTTCTCGAAGTTCCCCCGCCAGCCGTGAGGGGCCGCCGATGACCGCCGCCACCGCCGACCTCGCCGTCTGGCTCTCGGCCTCGCGCCCCCGCACCCTGCCTGCGGCCGTCGCGCCGGTGGT
>JBLMXA010000555.1:0-4055 GCA_050257515.1 Acidobacteriota bacterium
CGACTCGAGTGCGATGGGCTCGTGGCGCGGGCTCGTGCCGGCGCGCGGCATCGTCCACCTGCACTCGCCGTACTCGCACGACGCGTGCGACAACATGCCCCGCGATCCGCTGCCGCTCGGCGCGCCGAACGAGCCGTGCCTCGCCGACCTGCGCTCGGCGCTGTGCGCCGAGCAGATCGACTACGCCGCGCTCACCGATCACGACGACACGATGGCGGACGAGGACTTCACGACGCTGTTCAACATGCGCGACACCGATCAGCCGGTGCTCGACGCGAGTGGCGCGCAGATCGCGTCGCACATGACCTGCGACGACGGCCACGTCGTCACGATCACGGTCGGCGGCGAGAACACGCTGATGCCGGTGATGCTCCACCACCACGTGCCCGGCACGATCCAGCAGCGCCACGACACGTACAACGCCGACACGCTCGACGCGTCCAACGCGTTCCGCGCCGCCGGCGGCCTGACGTGGATCTCGCACACCGAGGAGCACACGATCGACGAGCTGCGCGCGGTGCAGCCCGACGGCATCGAGGTCTACAACCTGCACGCGAACATCGATCCGAAGATCCGCGGCCCGTACCTCGGGCTCGATCCGGCGGGCGCGATCCAGGCGGTCGCGCCGTTCGCCGACACCAACCCCGGCCACCCCGAGCCGGATCTCGCGCTGCTGTCGTTCCTCGAGGTCAACCAACCCGCGCTCGATCGGTGGACGAAGCTGCTCGGCGACGGCCGCCACGTGCCGGTGACCGCCGGCACCGACGCGCACGAGAACGCGCTGCCGATCCTGCTCGCCGACGGCGAGCGCGGCGACAGCTACCGGCGGATGATCCGGTGGTTCTCGAACGTCGTGCTCGTGCAGGATCCGACCGACCCGCTGCAGGTCGAGGCCGCGCTCGCGGCCGGCCGCGTGTTCGTCGCGTTCGAGATGATGGGCACGCCGGTCGGCTTCGACGTCCACGCCGCGCTGCCCGCCGGCACCGCCGTCGAGCTCGGCGGCACGGTGCACGTCGCCGATGGCGCGACGCTCGTCGTCGACGTGCCGAGCGTCCGCAAGCTCGACCGCAGTCTGCCAGCTCCCGAGATCCACGCCACGGTGTTCCGCGTCGACGCGACCGGGTCGACGGCCGTCGCGACCGGCGATGGCCCCGAGCTGACCGTGCCGCTGACTGCCGCCGGCGCGTATCGTGTCGAGATCACGATGGTGCCGCACCACCTCGGGCCGTACCTCGGCGACCTCGGCACCGCGGCGGCAGACGTCGCGCAGCCGTGGATCTATGCCAGCCCGATCTACGTCGATCCTTAATAGTTACTCGGGGACCGCGCGCTATCATCAGGCCATGCGGATCGCGCTGCTCGGCCTCTTGCTCGCGGGTTGTGTCCAGCAGGACCCCTATCCGCCGGGCGGCGGAGGAGGAGGCGGCGGCTACTATCCGCCACCGCCGAGCGGCGGCGACGGCGGCACGAGCTACGGCTGCACGAGCGACGCGTCGTGCGGCAGCGGCAACGTGTGCGCGCGCACGTTCGAGTGCCTGCCCGCGAGCGAGGTCTACGCGATCCACGTGACGTGGACGCTGCAGGGCCAGGCGGCGAGCTCGACGACGTGCGCGACCGCGCCGGATCTCCAGATCAACTTCACCGGCACCGACGGGCTGTGGTGGGGCTACGCTCCGGTGCCGTGCATCGAGGGCAAGTTCAGCATCGACAAGATGCCGATCTGGTACACGACCGTCCAGCTCGAGCGCGACTCGCAGGACACCACGCAGGGCGCGACCGCCGCGATCGACAGCACGACCGGCGCGGCCGCACTCGATCTGCCGTACTGATGCGCGCCGCGATCCTGCTCGTCGTGTGTGGTCTTCCGCTCGCCGGCTGTCCGTCCGACAGCCCGTCGACCTGCACGATGGACTCGCAGTGCGGCGGCGACGTGTGCGCGCGCGACGGCGAGTGCCTGCCGGCGACCGAGATCCAGTCGGTCAAGGTGACGTGGACGATCCGCGGCCAGGCCGCGAGCGCGACGACCTGCGCGTCGTCACCCGACCTGCTGCTGCAGTTCGACGGCTACAGCTACGGTGACTCGTTCGGCTACGCGCCGGTGCCGTGCATGGAGGGCCAGTTCACGATGGACAAGCTCCCGACCCGGTTCCAGCAGGTCGACATCGGCGTCAACAACGCCGGGTACTTCCTCGGCTCGAAGCCGATCGACGCCACGCGCGTGGTCGCGTTCGATCTCGCGCCGTAAGTATTTGACCTACCACGCGGGGTGGGTATGGTCCCCGCGTGGTGACCGCGCATACGACGACCCCAGAAACCGCCCGGGTCGAGCCCGAGGATCCGTCGATCATCGAGACGACGGTCGAGGAGCTGCGCCCGCTGTACCGCCAGATGCTCGCGATCCGGCGCATCGAGGAGGCCTCGGCCAAGGCCTACTCGCAAGGCAAGATCGGCGGTTTCCTGCACCTCATCATCGGCCAGGAGGCCGTGTGCGTCGGCGCGATCGCCGCGAGCGAGCAGAAGGACTACGTCGTCGCGACCTACCGCGATCACGGCCACGCGTACGCCAAGGGCGTCGCGGCGCGGCCGATCCTCGCCGAGCTGTACGGCAAGAAGACCGGGCTCGTGCACGGGCTCGGCGGCTCGATGCACCTGTTCTCCAAGGACCACAACTTCCTCGGCGGCTACGGCATCGTCGGCGGCCACGTGCCGATCGCGGCGGGCGCGGCGTTCGCGGCGAAGTACCGCGGCGACGGCCGCGTCGTGCTGTGCTTCTTCGGCGAGGGAGCGTCGACGATCGGTGGCTTCGCGGAGGGCCTCGCGCTCGCCGCGCTGTGGAAGCTGCCGGTCGTGATGATCTGCGAGAACAACCAGTACTCGATGGGCACGCCGCTCTACCGCTCGCTCGCGGTCGAGGACGTGTCGCTGCGCGCGCTCGCCCACGGCATGGCGCGCGATCGCTTCGACGGCGACGACGTGATCAAGGTCAAGCGCCGCATCGCCGAGGCGATCGAGCGCGCGCGCGCGACCGGCGAGCCGACGCTCGTCGAGGTCGTGACCTACCGGTTCCGCGGCCACTCGATGAGCGATCCGGGCCTCTACCGCACGAAGGACGAGGTCGAGGAGTGGAAGCGCCGCGATCCGCTCAACCGCTGCCGGGCGCGACTCCTCGAGCTCGGGGCTTCTTCAGGTTTTGGCGAGCACGATCTCGAGGCGCTCGAGGCCGACGTCAAGGCCGAGATCGAGGACGCGGTGAAGTTCGCCGAGGACTCGCCGCCGGCCGACGAGTACCTGCAGTACGTGGTGAAGGAATAGAGATGAGTGTCATCAGCTATCGCGAGGCGCTGAACCAGGCGATGCGCGAGGAGATGGAGCGTGACGCCGACGTCTTCATCATGGGCGAGGAGGTCGGCCACTACAACGGCGCGTACAAGGTGACGCAGGGGTTGCTGCAGCGGTTCTCCGAGCGCCGCGTGATCGACGCGCCGATCGCCGAGATGGGCTTCGCCGGCATCGGCATCGGCGCGGCGATGGTCGGCCTGCGGCCGATCATCGAGTTCATGACGTTCAACTTCTCGCTCGTCGCGATCGATCAGATCGTCAACAACGCGGCGAAGATGTTCCAGATGAGCGGCGGGCAGTTCAACGTGCCGATCGTGTTCCGCGGCCCTGGCGGCCCGGCGGTGCAGGTCGCGTCGCAGCACAGCCAGGCGCTCGAGAGCTTCTACGCGCACGTGCCCGGTCTCAAGGTCGTGATGCCGGCGACCGCGTACGACGCGAAGGGCCTGCTCAAGACCGCGATCCGCGACGACAACCCGGTCGTGTTCATCGAGGGCGAGACGCTCTACAACACGACGTGGGAGGTGCCCGAGCCGGGCGATGGCGAGCTCCTGATCCCGCTCGGTCAGGCGGACGTCAAGCGCGAGGGCAAGGACGTCACGCTGATCGCGTGGTCGAAGATGCTGTGGACGTGCCTCGACGCCGCGAAGGCGCTCGCCGAGGTGACGCTCTACCGCGATGCCGACCTTCCCCGCGCGAAGGAGACCGCCGAGCGCGCC
>JBLMXA010000556.1:0-5616 GCA_050257515.1 Acidobacteriota bacterium
CGGCGCGCTGCTCGCGACGATCGAGGATCCGGCGCTGCCCGCAGGCACGCTCGAGGCGAAAGCCGGTGTCGCCGCCGCACAGGCCGCGAAGGCCGCGGCGGAGCAAGAGCTCGCGCGTCAGGAGCGGCTCGTCTCGTCCGGCATCGGCGCGCGCAAGGATCTCGACGACGCGCGCGCGAAGGCCGCCGCCGCGGCGGCCGAGCTCGATGCGGCCAACGCACGCGCCGGGCTCGCGTCGTCGCGCATGGCGCGCCGCGAGCTGCGTGCGCCGCGTGCGGGCGTCGTGCTGCACGTGTGGAAGCACACCGGCGACGTCGTCGATGGCACCGCCGCGACGCCGGTCGCCGAGGTCGCCGACCTGACGACGCTCGAGGTCCACGCGCAGGTGCCACCCGGCCCGCTCGCGCGACTCGCCGAAGGCATGACCGCCAGCGTGCGCGTGCTCGGCCTCCCCGACTCGCTGCCGGCGACCATCGTGCGCGTCGAGCCCGCCGTCGATCCGACGACGCTGCTCGGCATGGTGCGGCTGCGCATCGACGCCGCCGACCTGTCCAAGCTCAAGGTCGGTAGCGCGGCGACCGCACAGATCGTCGTCTCGAAGCATCCGGGCATCACGGTGCCCGCGAGCGCGCTGCGGCGCTCGCTCGTCGGCGCGGACGAGGTCGTCGTGTGCGCCGGCAACGTCGCGCACGTGCGCGAGGTCGATGTCGGCGCGCGCAGCGACAAGGGTGTCGCGATCGACAAGGGGCTCGTCGCGGGCGACAAGGTGGTCGTCGATCACGTGCTCGGGCTGCAGGATGGCCAGCCGCTGGTCGACGAGCCCAAGCCATGATCTTCGTGCGCTGGCTCCGCCGCTACGCGAGCTTCGTGTGGCTCGCCGCGATCGCGCTGGCGGCGCTCGGTGCGGTCTCGATCTTCTCGCTGCCGAGCGGGATCTACCCCGAGATGACGTTCCCGCGCGTGATCGTCGTCGCGCATGCCGGGCAGCTGTCGCCGGAGCTCGTCGAGGCGCAGATCACGCGTCCACTCGAGCAGGCGCTCGCGGTCGTGCCCGGCGTGCGCTACGTCCGCGCGCGCACGATCCGCGGCGCGGTCGAGATCTCGCTGCAGCTCGTCGATTCCTACGATCCGTTGCAGGTGCAGTACGCGTGTCAGACCGCGGTCGATCACGTCGACCTGCCGCGCAACACGACGACGATCGTGCAGCGCGTGCTGCCGACGTCGGTCCCGGTGATCACGTTCAACCTCGACAACGCGCCGGGCACGACGCCGGATCCGCGCCACCTGCGCGAGGTCGCCGACCTGATCGTGCGGCCCGCGCTCGTCCGCGTGAAGGGCGTCGGCGCGGTCGACCTGCTCGGCGGTCGCGTGCGCCAGGTCCAGCTGCTGATCCATCCGACCGAGCTCGCGGCGCTGCATCTGACGCCATCGCAGCTCGCGCAGAAGATCGAGGACGCGGATCGCCTGATCGCCGCGGGCCGCGTGTTCGACGCGCACCAGACGCTTCCCGTCGTGCTCGACGCGCAGGCGCCGGATCTCGAGCGCCTGCGCGAGCTGCCGATCGCGCAAGGCCCGTCCGGACCGATCACGCTGGCGACCGTTGCCGACGTCACCGACGGCGCCGAGGACCCCGACGTGATCGTGCGCGGGCCGCGCGGCGAGGCGGTCGCGATCTCGGTCGCGCGGTTGCCCGGTGCGAGCACGCCGGCGGTCGTCGAGGGCGTGCGCGCCGCGATCGGAGAGCTCCGCCGCTCGCGCGTGCTGCCGCCCGACGTCGTGCTGTCCCCGGTGTACGACCAGGCCGAGCTCGTCGACGACTCGATGGCGAGCGTGCGCGACGCGATCCTGCTCGGCGTCGCGCTGTCGTTGCTCGTGATCGCGATCTCGCTGCGCGACTGGCGCGCCGGCCTCGTCGCCGCGCTGCCGGTGCCGCTGACGCTGCTCTCCACGTTCGCGGTGATGCGCTGGTTCGGCGTCACGCTCAACCTGATGTCGCTCGGCGGCCTCGCGGTCTCGATCGGCCTCGTCGTCGACGACGCGATCGTCGTCACCGAGGGCATCGCGCGCCGCCTCGAGGAGGGCCTCGATCCCGACACCGCGGTCGAGCTCGGCACGCGCGACATGTTCGCCGCGGTGATCGGCACGACGTTCACGACCGTCGTCGTGTTCGCGCCGCTCGCGCTGCTGTCGGGCGTCACCGGGCGCTTCCTCGGCGCGCTCGCCGCCACGCTCGTGATCGCGGTGCTGCTGTCGATGGTCATGGCGCTGACGCTGATCCCGGTCGCCGCGCGCCGGCTGCGTCACCGCAAGCCGCTGTACGTGCCGCAGGCGGGCGATCGCGTCGGCCGCGCGATCGCGTGGCTCGTGCGGCGGCGGTTCGTCGGGCTGGTCGCGATCGCGGCGCTCGTCAGCGCCGGGTTCGCCGCGCAGCGCGTGGTGCCGACCGGGTTTTTGCCCCAGATGGACGAGGGCGCGTTCGTCATCGACTTCTTTCTGCCGGCGGGCACCTCGCTCGAGGAGACCGATCGCGTCGCGCAGGCGATCGACGACGTGCTGAAGAAGACCCCCGAGATCGTGACGTTCACGCGCCGCACCGGCAGCGAGCTCGGCCCGGCGACCGCGACGATGCAGAGCCGGGGCGACATCATGGTGCGGCTCGTGCCGCGCGACCAGCGCGGGCCGATCCGCGACGTGATCGCCGGCGTGCGCCAGCGGCTGCATCAGGCGGTCCCCGAGGCGCGCTTCGAGTACGTGCAGCTGCTCCAGGACGTGCTCGCCGATCTCGCCGGCAACCCCGCGCCGATCGAGATCCGCGTGCTCGGCAACGACCCGCACGCGCTCGACGCGTACGCCAAAGCTGCCGGCGAGAAGCTCGAGAAGGTCGATGCGCTCGTCGACGTGTTCGACGGCCGCGAGGGCGAGACGCCGATCCTGCGCTCGCGGATCCAGCCGCTCGAGATCGCGCGGCTCGGGCTCGGCGCGAACGACGTCGGCGAGGATCTGCGCGTCGCGCTCGCCGGCCGCGAGGTCGCGCAATTGATCTTGCCCGCGCGCACGATCGGCGTGCGGCTGCGTTACCCCGACGCGATCCGCTACGACGCCGAGGCGCTCGCGCGCTCGTCGATCGCCTACGGCCCGCACGCGCTGCCGCTCGGCCAGGTCGTGACGTTCGATCGGCCGCTGTCGCCGGCGGTGCTGCGCCGCGACGGCCTGCGCCCGGCGGTGCTGATGACCGCGGCGGCGAAGACCGGCGACCTCGGCGGCGCCGAGGCCGCGGCGCGCGCGGCGATCAAGGACGTCCCGCTGCCGCCGGGTACCCAGATCGAGATCGGCGGCCAGGCCGCCTCGGCGAGCGCCGCGCGCGGCGAGCTGCTGATGGTCGCGATGGTCGCGACCGTGCTCGTGCTGCTCGTGCTGATCCTCCAGCTCCACTCGCTGCGGCTCGCGCTCGTCGTGCTGATCGGCGCGCCGCTGTCGACGGTCGGCGCGCTGCTCGTGCTCGCGGTGACCGGGTTGCCGCTCGACGTGTCGTCGATGACCGGCCTCGTGCTGCTCGTCGGCCTCGTGGTCAAGAACGGGATTCTCTTACTCGAGCACGCCCAGCGCGGCGTCGCCGACGGCAAGGACGTGCGCGAGGCGATCGTAGCGGCGGCTCGGCGCCGGCTCAGGCCGGTGCTGATGACGACGTTCGCAACCCTCGCGGGGCTCGCGCCGCTTGCGTTCGGCATCGGCGCGGGCTCCGAGCTCCAGCGGCCGCTCGCGGTCGCCGTGATCGGCGGGCTAACCCTGGCCACCGCCGTCACGCTCGTCGTCACGCCGGGGCTCACCGCGCTCGTCGTCGGCGGGCGGACCAAGCAGAAGCAGGAGCAGCAAGCATGATCGACCCGAACGTGTATCCTGAGGGCGTGCGGGTGGTCCTTGTCGAAGATAACTCCCAGCTGGCCGGCTCGATCTCGGAAGGTCTCGCAGAGGACGGCTTTCAGGTCGACGTCGTCGACACGGCGGCGAAGGCGCTCGCGCGCGGTATGCGGCGCGATCTCGACGTGATGGTCCTCGACCTCGGCTTGCCCGATCGCGACGGCCTCGAGGTGCTGCGCGAGCTGCGCGCGGCGCGCGTGCACGTGCCGATCCTCGTGCTCACCGCGCGCGACGCGGTCGAGTCGCGAGTCGCCGCGCTCGACGGCGGCGCCGACGATTACCTGGTGAAGCCGTTCGCGTTCGCCGAGCTCGTCTCGCGCATCGGCGCGCTCACGCGGCGCGCGGGTGGCCCGCGGTGGACGCCCGCGAGCGACCTGCCGCTCGTCATGCGCGACGATCTCGTCGTCGAGTCGAACGGCAGGACCGCGGCGCTGTCGCCGCGCGAGTACGCGCTGCTCGGCTGCCTCGTGCGCCGTCGCGGCGAGGTGGTCACGCGCGCCGAGATCCTGAAGGACGCGTTCGGCTACGACTTCGATCCCGGCACGAACGTGATCGACGTCCACCTGACGCACCTGCGCAAGAAGCTGGCCGGGTTCCCGATCGCGATCGAGACGGTGCGCGGCGCCGGGATCCGGTTGACGGTGACATCGTGACCCACCCGCCCGCGACGCTCGGGCGCGGGCTCGGGCGATCGCTGGCGCTGGCGTCGGTCCTCGGCATGCTCGTGTTCGCGATCGTCATCGGCGTCGCGCTGTACGTCCACGAGATCTACGACCCGACGCCCGAGGATCCGCCGCTCGAGATCATGGAGGAGGTCGCGGTCTCGCTCGCGGTCGCGCTGCCTGCTGGCGTCGGGCTCGCGCTGCTGATCGGGCGCAGGTTGACGCACCCGACGACCGATCGCCTCGACGAGGTGATCTCGAGCGCCTCGCGGATGACCGGCGAGCGGCTCGACGAGCGCCTGCCGGTGTCGCCCGCGAACGACGCGCTCGACCGGCTGTCGACGGCGCTCAACGGCGTGCTCGAGCGCATCGAGGCCGGCGTCGGCGCGCAGCGGCAGTTCGCGGCCGACGCGTCGCACGAGCTGCGCACGCCGCTCGCGGTGATCTCGACGAACCTCGAGGTCGCGCGGCGCAAGATGCGCGAGCCCGCGCACTGGGAGCGCGTTGCCGACGAGACGCTCGCCGAGGTCCGCCGCATGCACCAGCTCGTCGACAAGCTGCTCGTGCTCGCGCGCACCGGCGAGGCCGGCCTCCACCACGCACCGACCGATCTGCGCGCGCTCGCCGCGGGCGCCGTCGACCGCGTGCAGGTGCTCGCGAACGAGCGCGGCGTCAAGGTCGAGCTCGCGCCCGGCGCCGACGTCCAGGCCGAGCTCGACAGCGACGCGATCGCGATCGTGATCGACAACCTGATCCGCAACGCGCTCGATCACTCGCCGAAGGGCCAGTCGATCGTCGTGCGCGTCGAGTCCGGGCCGCGCCTCGCGGTCGAGGACCGCGGCCCCGGCGTCCCCGCCGAGCTGCGCGACCGCATCTTCCAGCCGTTCGCGCGCGGCTCGCACAACAGCGATCGCGCCGCGGGCCCGGGCGTCGGCCTCGGGCTGGCGATCTGCAAGCGCATCGTCGCCGGCCACAAGGGCTCGATCTCCGTCGAGGATCGCGCCGGCGGCGGCGCGCGGTTCGTCGTGAGGCTGCC
>JBLMXA010000557.1:0-4034 GCA_050257515.1 Acidobacteriota bacterium
TCTCGACCATCATGCCGCCGCCGGTCTGCTCGACGTACGCGTAGGTGAGCGTCGCGGCCGCGGTGCCGTCGCCGACCGTGATGCCGCCCTCGCCGGCGCCGACGTGGGTCGCGCCGGTCGCCGGCTGCAGCGTGATCTTCTGGGCGCTGGTGCCGGTCGCGTCGAGCGAACCGAGCACGGTGATGCCGACGCCGCTCGCGATGCTGATCGTCGCGCCCGGCGAGATCGTGAGCTTGACGTTCGGATCGACCGTCACGTTGCCGGTGACGTCGACCGCGCCGGCCCACGTCGTGTCGGCGGTGATGTGGCCGCTCGTGCCGGTGCCGGGATCGCTGCCGCTGCCCGGGTTGCTGCCGCTGCCGGGGTTGCTGCCGCTGCCCGGGCCGGGGCCTCCGCCAGGCGCCTGACCACCGGTTCCGACGACGCAAGCGACGAGGGGAAGGGACAGGGCAAGCGAGAGCGCCTTCAGCATGTCGCAATTGTAAAGCAACCGATGTGCCGCTCGCCGCGCGGCTGAGCGGCTGAAACCACACGGTTTATGGATCCCTGCGACACCCGTTGGCCGGGGCCTTTGGCCCCAGGCGGTGGGGTGTCAAAGCCTCGATCCTGCGCAACTCGCGCAGGCGTCAGCGCGGGAACAGGAACTCGAGGAACCGCCACGCCCGGGCCTTCCACGCCAGCTCGTCGTGGGTCGCGCCCGGCTCGAGGTAGTAGCAGAGGCCGTCCGCGCCGACCGTGCACGCGGTCGAGTCGCCGCGGACCCAGCCGAGCGTCACGAGCGCGTCGCGGACATCGATCGTGTCCTGCGCGCCGTCGCTGTTGTCCGCGGGATCGCCGCCGCTGTCGACGTAGACCGCGACCGCCTGCTTGCCGAGCGTCGGGATCTGATCGAGCAGCGCGGTGTGCGTGTCGAGCCCGGGCCAGAACGCGCCCGACAGCGACGCGACCCCCGCGTACGTCTGCGGGTAACGCAGCCCGAGCTCCATCGACACGAGGCCGCCGAGCGAGCTGCCGGCGACGAACACGCGCTGGCCGTCGCCGCGCACCTGGTCGAGCGCGTGCGGCTGCAGCTCGCCGACCTGGAACTGCAAGAACGTCGTCATCAGCGCCGGATCGAGCCCGTACTCGTTGTTGCGGTTCGGCGAGTTGTCGGCCGCGATCACGACGATCGGCGCGACCTTGCCGGCGGCGATCTCGGCGTCGAGCGTGACGTTGATCTCCCAGCCGGTGTGACCGAAGCAGCACGTGTGGTCGTCCCACACGTTCTGGCCGTCGTGCATGAACAGCACCGGGTAGCGGCGCTGCGCCGCCTCGGGCGCGTCGTAGCCGGGCGGCAGGTACGCGGTGACGGCGCGGCAGTTGCCGAGCGCCGCCGAGCACGCTTGATCGAGCTCGACGAGGTGGCCGCGCCCCGAGTCGGGGGTGTCCAGCACCGAGTTGCGGCCGTCGGCGTTGCCGGCGTAGTCGTCGTACGCGAACGCCGGGTTCTGCGGATCGAGCGTCCACGCGCCGGCATCGTCGACGAGCTTGTACGTGTGGAAGCCGCTGGGCACCGGCGCGACGAGCACGATCAGGTCCGAGCCGCACAGCGGCGCGGTCGCCGGCGCGCTCGCCGCCCAGCCGTTCCAGTCGCCGGCGACGTGCGCGGGAGCGGCGGTGCGGAACAGCGCCCGCTGGCCGGCCCACAGCGGGCCGAGCTTCGCGCGCGCGTCGAGCTCGCCGCGCAGGCTCGCGACCGCCGCGGCATCGCAGCCGGCGCTCGCGCGGTCGTAGAGATCGAGCACGCACGCCGCGCCGGCGAGGCCGGCGGCGCAGGCGGTCGACGCGTCGGAGCCGGTATCGCCTGGTGACGGCGCGTCGGGCATGTCGTGCGCCGGGGGGGAGTGGCAGGCGGCCGTGGCGAGGAGGAGCGGCAGGAGGGGGCGCATGTTGCGAACGGCAACGCGGGGACGGGGAAGCACGTGGAACCGCGAGCGCGCGCGGCGGGTCAGCAAGAAGTGGGCTAGACAAGGGTATGGACCGCGAGGCCGAGGCCCGGGCGATCGTCGAGCGCGCGAGGGCGGCGCGCCGGCCGACGCCGAGGTGGCTGTGGACCGCGGCGATCGTGGTCTCGCTCGTGTGTGTCGGCTCGCTGGTGATCGGGTATCTGCTCGGCGGCCGGACGAGCGAGGCGCCGCGCATCGGCAGGCCGGTGGCCGACGTGAGCGGCGGGCTCGGCGGATTCGGGATCGGCCTCGTCGTCGGAATCGCCGTGGGGATCGCGCTCGGCAGCGTGATCGCGCTGCGACGGCGCGACTAGCGGCGGTCGCGCCACTCGCTGCGCAGCAGGCCGAACATCTCGACGTCGTGGAGCCGGCGGCCCTTGCGGACGTGGCGGCGGCGCGTGCCCTCGTCGGTCATCCCGAGCTTCTCGAGCACGCGGCACGAGGCCGCGTTGCCCTCGAGCACCTGCGCGTAGATGCGCTCGAGCCCGAGCTCGCGGAAGCCGAAGTCGACGAGCGCGCCGGCGGCCTCGGTCGCGTAGCCCTTGCCCCACGCGTCGGCGCCGAGCCAGTAGCCGAGCTCGGCGCGGCGGTCGCGGACGAACCGGCGCAGGCTGGCGGTGCCGAGCAGCGCGTCGGGCGCGCCGCGCCGCGCGATCGCCAGCGTCACGCCGCGCGCCGGCCACCACGCGAGCCGCGACGCGATCCAGCGCGCCGCGAGCGACGGCGGGTACGGCGACGGCACCGCGATCAGGAACCGCGCGACCCGGCGATCGCCCGCGCGCTCGGCCACCGCGCGAGCGTCGTCGAGCCGCAGCTCGCGCAGCACGAGCCGCGGGGTCGTGATGGCGGGCGGGTGGCTGCGGAGATCGAGCATCAGGGAGGGGGACGGGTGCCGTTGAAGTTCTGGAACGTCACGCAGCCCTGGATCGACGCGCAGTCGCTGTTGCCGTTCGTCGCGGCGGTGTAGCTGATCCGGCCGGTCAAGGTGTCGGTCATCAGCGTCGCCTTGATCTCGCCGTTGTACGTGTACGTGCAGTTGCCGGTCGTGTTCGCGTGCGTGCCCTGCAGCTTCAGATCGAGCGCGTCGCCGCTGACGCTGCCGGTGAACACGTGACCGCCGAGCACCGCGTCGAGGATCAGGCCGCCGCCGCCCATGACGTCCGCGCTCGCGTTCGTGCCCTGCTGCGTGATCGCCACCGCCACGCCCGTGCTCTGGGCGCCGACGGTGTAGCCCATGAAGTTGCAGCCGTTGTCCTCGTTGGTGAGCGCGACGGTGTAGTTGCCCTGTGCGTTCACGGTATCGGTGCCGCAACCCCCGAGAATCGCGAGCAAGAGTAGTCGCTTCATGCGCGGATCATAACCAGGTTTCTTCTGTATGGTCCCGAAACGTGCCCCGGGTCCGGCAGCGTGCCTATCATTTCCTGCTCGCCATCGCGGCGGGAGGCGCCGCCGTGCACGACGTCGAGACGCATCGCTTCGAGAACGGGCTCGTGCTGCACGTGGCGGCGGGACATCCCGCGCCGGTCGTCGCGGTGCAGGCGTGGGTCGGCGTCGGCTCGGCCGACGAGGCGCCTCCGCAGGCCGGCGTCGCGCACGCGGTCGAGCACATGCTGTTCAAGGCGGCGGGCGTCGGCGAGCTGTCGCGCGCGATCGAGGGCAGCGGCGGCGAGGTCAACGCGTGGACGTCGTTCGACCACACCGTCTATCACGCGGTGCTCGGCGGCGACGACGCCGATGCCGCGATCGAAGCGCTCGGCGATGCGCTGGTCGCGCCGCGCGTCGAGCCCGACGAGCTCGCGCGCGAGCGTCAGGTGATCCTCGAGGAGATCCGCCAGGGCGGTGACGATCCGGCGCGCTCGGTCGCGCAGAGCCTGTTCGCGACGGCGTTCGTGTCGCACCCGTACCGGCGGCCGGTGATCGGCACCGCCGACAGCGTCGCGCGGCTCGGCGAGCGCGAGCTCGTCGAGTTCTTTCGCAGCTACTACGTCGCCGACAACACGACGCTCGTCGTCGCCGGCGACGTCGATCCCGCGCGCGTGCGGCGCAGCG
>JBLMXA010000558.1:0-4874 GCA_050257515.1 Acidobacteriota bacterium
CGGACACCGGACGCCGGACGCCGGACGCCGGACGCCGGACGCCGGACGCCGGACGCCGGACGCGGCGCCGGTGCGGCCGACGCCGATGCCCGACGACGAGGCGCCGAGCGAGGCGCCGCAGATCCCCTGGGGCAAGGACGACGACGCGCCGGCACCGGCGGTCGAGCTCGCGCCAGATCTGCCCGCCGACGCGCCCGCCGACGATCCGGATCCGGTGACCTATCCGCTCGTCGACGGCGCGGGCGCGCAGCTCGGCGAGGACGTCGCGAACGTCGTCGGCGTGCGGTTCGTCGCCGCCGGGCGCATGCAGTGGTGCGATGCGGGCGAGGCGGACTACGAGCTCGGCGAGCGCGTGATCGTCGACAGCGACCGCGGCCACCGGCTCGCGACGATCGCGGCCGCCGTGCAGCGCCGGCCGAGCCGCTCGCGCGAGCTGCGCCGCGTGATCCGGCGCGCGAACGAGCAGGACCTGCGCGGCGAGCGCGCCGCCGAGGCCGACGGCGCGAGCGCGTTGCGCGCCGCCAAGGATGTCGCCGCCGCGCTCGACCTGCCGGTCAAGGTGTTTCGCGTCGAGAAGGCCGGCGGCCGGCTGCTCGTCTACTACACCTGCGACGAGCGGCTCGACGTCCGCGACTTCGTGCGCGATCTCGCAGCGCGGACGAGCGCGCGGATCGAGCTGCGCCAGCTCGGCGCGCGCGACGAGGCGAAGGTCGTCGGCGGCATCGGCTCGTGCGGGCTGACGCTGTGCTGCACGACCTGGCTGCCCGAGTTCGTGCCGGTCTCGATCAAGATGGCGAAGGACCAGGGGCTCGTGCTGTCGCCGACGAAGGTCGCCGGCCAGTGCGGCCGCCTCAAGTGCTGCCTCGTCTACGAGCAGGCGGCGTACGCCGAGCTGCGCAAGGGCCTGCCGAAGCTCGGCAAGCGCGTGATCGCGCCGCGGGGTGAAGGCCGCGTCGTCGAGGTCGACGTGCTGCGCCAGCGCGTGCGCGTGTCGTACGCGCCCGGCGACAGCGAGGTCCTCCCCGCGAGCGACGTCAAGCCGTTGTTCCCCTCGGGCTCGACCGGCCACCAGCCGCAGCGCCCGTCCGAGCCGGAGCTGGATCCCGAGGTCGAGCCGGAAGGCGAAGCATGAGCAAGCCGTTCTACATCACGACGCCGATCTATTACGTCAACGACGTCCCGCACCTCGGCCACGCGTACACGACGATCGTCGCCGACGCGCTCGCGCGCTACCACCGCATGATCGGTGACGACACGCGTTTCCTCACCGGCACCGACGAGCACGGCCAGAAGATCGAGGAGGCCGCGAACAAGCGCGGGCTGACGCCGCAGCAGCTCGTCGATCAGGTCGCGCCGCGCTTCGACGAGACGTGGCAGGCGCTCGGGCTCACCGGCTACCACTTCATCCGCACGACGAGCGAGCGCCACAAGCAGGTCGTCGGCGAGCTGTGGAAGACGATCCGCCGCGAGAACCCCGACGATCTCTACCTCGCGTCGTACCAGGGCTGGTACTGCGTCGGCTGCGAGGCGTTCTACACCGAGAGCCAGCTCGTCAAGAACGGCGAGGCGTGGTGCTGCGCGATCCACAAGACGCCGGTCAACTGGCTCGACAAGGAGCGCAGCTGGTTCTTCCGGCTGTCGCGCTACGCCGAGCCGCTGCTCGCGCACATCGCCGCGAACCCCGAGTTCATCCGCCCCGAGGCGTATCGCAACGAGATCGTGTCGTTCCTGAAGGGCGGGCTCAAGGACCTCTCGGTATCGCGCACGAGCTTTCAGTGGGGCATCCCGGTCCCCGAGCCCGATCCCGAGGGGCTCAAGCACGTCGTCTACGTGTGGATGGACGCGCTGACCAACTACCTCTCCGATCTGTGCCCCGCCACCGGCAAGATCGGCGGCCCGGAGGTCGCGCGCTACTTCCCGCACGCGATCCACGTCATCGGCAAGGACATCCTGCGCTTCCACGCGGTGTACTGGCCGGCGTTCCTGATGGCGGCGAAGCTGCCGCTGCCCAGGACCATCTTCGCGCACGGCTGGTGGACGGTGCGCGGCGAGAAGATCTCGAAGTCGATGCCGGCGACGCGCATCGATCCGGTCAAGCTCGCGGACGCGCTCGCGGTGGGCCCGCTCGGCCGGCCGATCGGCATCGATGCGATGCGCTACTACCTGCTGCGCGAGGTGCCGCTCGGCCTCGACGGTGACTTCACGTTCGAATCGCTGTTCGGGCGGTTCAACGCCGAGCTCGCGAACGATCTCGGCAACCTCGTCAACCGCGCGCTGACGCTGATGGCGAAGAGCCCGCTGCAGCCGGCACGCGATCCGTACCTCGCCGACACCGGCCTCCACGCGACGCTCGAGCGGGTCGCGGGCGAGGCGATCGCCGGCGCGCGCGACGCGTTCGACGCGCTCGCGCCGAGCCGCGCGCTCGAGGCGATCTGGAAGCTCGTGCGCGAGGGCAACCGCTACGTCGATCAGACGCAGCCGTGGGTGCTCGCGCGCGATCCGGCGAAGGCTCCCGAGCTCGCGCACGTGTTTCACAACCTCGCGAACGCGATCGCGATCATCGGCGGCCTCGTGACGCCGGTGCTGCCGACGACCGGGCGGCTGCTGCGCGAGTGGGTCGGCATGCGCGGCGACGAGCTCGATCGGTGGCCCGGCGAGCGCGACATGCACCGCGTCGTCGGCGAGGTCGAGAAGCAGCCCAAGCCGCTGTACCCGCGGCTCGACGACAAGGCGCAGACGAAGATCCTCCACGCGGTCGTGCCTCCGGAGCCGGAGCAGAAACCGCCGAGCACGACTACGAGCACGGGTACGAGCACGATCCAGAAGGCGGAGTTCGATCGCGTCGAGATCCGGGTCGGCAAGATCGTCGCCGCCGAGGCGATCCCGAAGAAGGACAAGCTGCTCAAGCTGTCGGTGGATTTCGGCGAGGGCAAGCCGCGCACGGTCGTCTCGGGGATCGCGCTCCGGCACGAGCCGGCGAGCCTCGTCGGCAAGGTCACGCTGTTCGTCACGAACCTCGCGCCCGCCAAGCTGGCCGGGATCGTGTCGGAGGCGATGATCCTCGCCGCGGGCGACGACGCGATCTTGACCACCGTCGCGGCCGACGTGCCGCCCGGAACGCGAGTAAATTAGGCGGCGATGAGCTCCGACGCCCGCAAGGCCCCGCGCCTCGTCGTCAACGCGCCGGCGGTGATCGAATCGATCGGCCAGGCGCCGATGCAGCTGCACCCCAACCTCGAGCGCGTGTTCCGCCGCGTCGATGCCGACAAGAGCTCGATCGGCACGCGGTTCCCGGCGGTCGTCCGCGACCTGTCGACGAACGGCGCGTTCATCTCGGGCGCGCCGCTGCCGCTGCTCGCCCGCGTCGCGCTCAAGTTCGACGTCAAGGGCGTCGGCACGATCGACGCGATCGGCTGGGTGCTGTGGCAGCGCATGGACGACTGCGAGCTGCCGGCCGGCGCGGCGGCGACGACGCTGCCGAAGGGGTTCGGCGTGCTGTTCGAGGCGATCCCGATGGAGACGCGCGGCGCGATCGCGACGCTCGTCAGCTCGATGGGTGCCAAGTAGCTTTCGCTTCCGGCCGCGCTACCGGGGGGTCGCGTGGACCGCGATCGGCCTCGGCGGCTCGCTTGGCGGTGTCGCCGTGGCCGTGATGGGCGCGGCGCTCGTGCCGATCGCGACCGGCGTGCTCGGCATCGCGCTCGGCGCGAGCTACCTCGCCTCGCCGACGTGGCGGCTCGAGGTCGTGGTCGACGACGACGCGCTCGAGGTCAGGTCGCCGCGCGGCACGCGGTTCCGGCTGGCGTGGGCCGACGTCGTGAAGGTCGTCGCGTCACCGTCGACCCACACCTGCTTCGTCGACGGCGGCGCACCCGAGAGGAGCCTGCTCGTCCCCGGCGTCGGCGCGCCCGCGCCGTACGCGATCGAGGATCGCGACGGCCTGTACGCGGCGATCGTCGCCCGCGTCGCTCCCGAGAAGGTCCGCGAGGTCGAGACGCTCGAGACCGCGGGATGAGCTACAACTAGCCGCCGTGTCGTTCTTTCCGCCGTCCCAGACGATCACCTTCGAGGCGGCGCTGCGCGATCTCGCCAGCGGCAGCCCGAAGGCGCGCGCCGCCGCGGCGCACGCGCTCGGCGGCGTCACCGAGCCGACCGAGCGCCGCCGCGCGGGCGACGCGCTGATCCGCGCGCTCGACGACGATCGACCCGAGGTCCGCGCCGAGGCGTCGAGCTCGCTCGGCGAGCTGGGCGATCCGGGCGCGCTGCCGCACCTGGTCAAGCGGCTCGACGACGGCGTGCCCGAGGTGCGGCAGAACGCGGCGATCGCGCTCGGCACGCTGCGCGTGCCCGAGGCGTTCGAGCCGCTGCTCGGCGCGCTCCGCGAGGGCCCGGCGGATCTGCGGTTCCAGGCGGCGACGTCGCTCGCCGAGGTCGACCAGGCGCGCGCGTACGAGCCGCTGATCGCGGCGCTCGCCGACCGCGATCCGCAGGTCGTCGGCGCCGCCGCGCTCGCGCTCGGCGCGATCGGCGACGCGCGCGCGCTCCCCGCCCTGCTCGACCAGCTCGCGCACACGGACGCCGGCACGCGCTTCGACGTCGCCTACGCGCTCGCCGAGCTGCGCGAGCCCGCGGGCCACGCGGTGCTCGCCGCGGCGTGCTCGGACGTCGATCGCGCGTGGGATGCCGTCACCGCGCTCGGCTGGCTCGACGCCCGCGCCGAGCTCGAGGCCGCGATCGGCTCGAGCAAGACGCTCCCCGAGGCGGCCGTGATCGCCGCCGCGCACCTGCTGCGGCTCGATCGCGAGCACGCGGCGGCGCGCCGCGTGCTCGTCGACGCGCTGCAGTCGCGCAAGGGCCACGTGCGCGCGCTCGCG
>JBLMXA010000559.1:0-3987 GCA_050257515.1 Acidobacteriota bacterium
CCACATGGCCGGCATCACGCCGTTCGCCGAGATCATGCGCCTGTCGCTCCTGGGGAACTACGAGCGCCTGTCCGCGCAACGTGCGTTCCAGATCGGCATGGTGAGCGAGGTCGTACCCGGCGATCGACTCGGCGCGCGCGCCCGCGAGCTCGCCGCGATCATCGCGTCGCAGCCGAAGCTCGCGATCGAAGGAACCGTGCGCGCGATCTGGTCGACGCGCTCGATGCCCCAGCGCGAGGCGGTGCGGCTCGGCTACGCCTTCGTCGCGATGGGAACGAACCAAGAATCGATCGCCGAAGGGCAGAAGATGTTCTCGTCGGGCAAGCGCGTGGAGTGGAAACTGCGCTGATGGCGGGAACGAAGCGAGTCGCGATCGTCGGCGCGGCGCTCTCCGACATCGGTCGCGTCGACGTCACATCGCCTTTCGAGCTGCACCACCAGGCTGCGTCACGCGCGCTCGCCGATGCGGGGCTCACGAAGGACGACGTCGACGGATTCGGGTCGAGCGGGATGGGGATGCTCGCGCCGATCGAGATCTGCGAGTACCTCGGGCTGCGGCCGACGTGGGTCGACGGCACGGGCGTCGGCGGCTCGACGTGGGAGTTCATGGTCGAGCACGCGACCGCCGCGATCCTCGCCGGTCACGTCGAGGTGGTGGTGCTCGCGTACGGCTCGACGACCCGCGCCGATCTGAAGGCCCGGCGCCGCACCGCGAACATCGGCTTCGGCGGCCGGGGCCCGATCCAGTTCGACGTGCCGTTCGGTCACACCTTGATCTCGAAGTACGCGATGGCGACGCGCCGCCACATGCACGAGTTCGGCACGACCATCGAGCAGCTCGCCGAGATCGCGGTGAGCACGCGGTACAACGCGTCGTTCAACCCCGAGGCGTTCTACCGGGACCCGATCACGATCGAGGAGGTCAACAGCAGCCGGATGATGGCCGATCCGCTCACGAAGCTGCATTGCTGCATCCGCAGCGACGGCGGAGGCGCGGTGGTGCTCACGACCGAGGAGCGGGCGCGGGACCTTGCGAAGAAGCCGGTCTGGGTGCTCGGCACCGGCGAGGCGATCAGTCACACGACGATGAGCGAGTGGCACGACTTCACACAGTCGCCCGCCGTGCAGAGCGGCCGGCTCGCCTTCGCACGCGCCGGCGTCACGCCCGACGACATCGACGTCTGCCAGATCTACGACGCGTTCACGCACATGGTGCTCGCGAGCATCGAGGCGCTCGGCTTCTGCAAGATCGGCGAGGGTGGTCCCTTCGTCGCCGACGGCAAGCTCCGTCTCGGCGGCGCGCTGCCGACGAACACCGACGGCGGCGGGCTGTCGCACTGCCACCCCGGCATGCGCGGCATGTTCCTGCTCGTCGAGGCGACGCGCCAGCTACGCGGCGAGGCACACGGCCGCCAGGTCGAGGGTGCGCAGCTCGCCTGCGTGAACGGCACGGGCGGCTGGTTCTCCTCGGCCAGCACCGTCATCCTCGGCGCCTGAGCGCGTCAACCGGGCGCGGAGGGCGGCGCCGCCGGCGTGCCCGGCGCCGCTGCGAGCACCTCGGCGACCTCCTCCGGTCCGATCTCCCCGATGATCGAGACCGAGAGCACCGCGCCGAGGACGAACAACAGCGCGCCGTTCAGCCCGTACAGCTCGAGACCGCCGAACGCCGCGAGCACGATCGGGAACGAGCCGACGTACACCGACCGGCGCTCGAGCCAGCGGTTGACCCACCAGTCGCAGGCGATGATGACGACGAAGCACGCGGCGACCCCGAGCGCGCGCGCGGGCGTGTGCGCGGCGGCGAACACCACGATCGGAAGCGCGCCGATCGCCACCCCCGCGACCGGCAGGAAGCTCCACAGCCCGACCCAAACCGCGAGCGCGGCCGCTCCCGGTACGCCCGCCGCCCGGGCGATCGAGAAGGCGAGCACCGCCTCGACCAGCGCCTCCCACAGCTTCACCCGGGCGAAGAACAGCGCGCGCCGCGAGCCCGCACGGATCACGTGCTCGGCGCGCCGCCGACCGGCTTCGTCCTCGATGAGCCCGAGAGCGCCCTCGAGCAGACCCGGGCCGTAGAGGACGAAGAAGACGGTCAGGATGGTCCCGGCGACGAACGCGACACCCTCCGACGCGGCCGACTTGATGGCCTCGGGCGCGGCACCGCCCGCGAGCCGCTCGGGGATCGCGTTCACCAGACTGGTCACGCGCTGGCGCAGCTTGATCTCGCGGAAGAAGTCGGAGCTCCGCTCGAGCTCGGTCGCACGTTGCGGCGCGGCCTGCTGCAGGCTGCTCATCGCGTCGGAGACGTCGTTGACGATCTTGTAACCGGCGAAGCCGATGGCGCCGAGCATGACGAGCGCGGTGAGCACGACAGCGAGCGCGCGCGGGACGAACCGGAAGTGCGCGAGCCACATCACGCCGGGATACACCAACGCCGCGATCGCCATCGCCGACAACGCCCACGCGATGACCCGCTGCGCGTCGTGGGCGATCTCGAGGAACAAGACCGTGATCCCCAGCGCGAACACGACCGCGAGCGCGGAGCGGACCGACAGCCGCACCCGAAGTGTGCGCGCCCCGTCGACCATCGGCTCGTACGATACCGACGTGGCGTCCCGACCGACCGGACCCTCCCCCGCGGGTACGCCGCCGTCGGACGGGTTCGACCTCGACCCTCGCTCGGCCGTCCCGCTCGGCGTCGCCGTCGCCGCGTTCGCCGTCACGGTTTGGTTCATCCGTTCGATCCCGCGGACGCTGTCGTCGGTCGCGATCGCCGCGCTCTTCGCGTTCGCGCTGAATCCGTTGGTCGAGGCGCTGAAGCGCCGGACCGGATGGCACCGCCGGAGCGCGGCCACCGTCGTGCTCGTCGGGGCGGCTCTCATCGTGACGACGATGGCGGCACTCATCACCGTCCCGACCATCCACGAGGTGCGCGACTTCAACAAGCAGATTCCGCAGACCGTGAACGACCTCGGCCGCCTGCCGGTCGTCGGTCCGCGCCTGCGCGACGCGCGGGCGTCCGAGAAGGTGCAGCAGTGGCTCAACGACGCGCCGAAGCACCTCAGCGCGAACTCGAAGCCGATCGAGCACGCCGCCGGCGCGATCGCGGACGGCGTCGCGGCGACGCTGTTCACGCTGCTCCTCGCGATCACGATCCTCCTCGACGGCGAGTTCCTCGTGAACGGCATGCGCCGGCTGGTTCCCGCGCGCCGGCGCGACGACGCCGACCGCATGGGCCGGCTCGTGTACGACCTCATCGGCCGGTACATCGCCGGGACCCTGCTCGTTGCGGCGCTGGCGGGCGTCGTGATGCTGACGGGCGCCCTCGTGCTCGAAGTGCCGCTCGCGCCGCTCATCGCGGTATGGGTCGCGATCACCAATCCGATCCCGCAGATCGGGGGCTTCCTGGGCGGCCTCGTCTTCGTGCTCCTCGCGCTGACGCAGGGCGCCGTGACCGGCGTCATCGCGCTCGCGATCTTCCTCGTGTACCAGCAACTCGAGAACCACGTGCTGCAGCCGCTGATCATCGGTCGGGCGGTGCGGCTGTCGCCGCCCGCGACGATGGTCGCTGCACTCGTCGGCGTCTCGGCGGGCGGTCTCGTCGGCGGCCTGTTCGCGATCCCGCTGCTCGGCGCGACGAAGGCGATCTACCTCTCGACCCGCTCGCCCCGCAAGGACGAACGCGCGGCGGCTTAGGCCGCGACCGGTGCGCCGAAGAAGCCGCGGTGCACGATCGTCGTGACCGTACCGAAGAGCTCGTCGGCGTCGAACTCGAGCTCGCGCGAGACGAGGAAGTACGCGAAGCGCTCGAGCAGCGCCATCAGCGCGGAGATCGTCGCCGCGTCGCCGCGAGCGCCGGCTTCGCGCGTGCGCGCCCCAAGCGCGGTAGCGATATCGGTGAAGGCAGTCACACCGAGCCGGCTCGTCTCGCGGTCATCGACGTTGCCCTCCATCCACGCCCGCAGCACGGGTCCGAAGCGGGCGTAC
>JBLMXA010000560.1:0-2567 GCA_050257515.1 Acidobacteriota bacterium
GGTGAAGGCATCGCGCGAGGAGGCTCGCAGCGCGGAGGCGCGGGCGCGCGAGATGGGCAGCTACCGGCTCGTCGCGCGGCTCGGCGCGGGCGGCATGGGCGAGGTGTGGCGCGCCGAGCACCGCCTGCTCGCGCGGTCCGCGGCGATCAAGCTGATCCGCCCGGAGGTGCTGCACGACGAGGCGTCGATCGCCGAGATGAAGGAGCGGTTCCGCCGCGAGGCGCAGACGCTCGCGTCGATGAAGTCGCGCCACACGATCGCGATCTTCGACTACGGCATCTCCGAGGACGGCGTGTTCTTCTACGTGATGGAGCTGCTCGACGGGCTCGATCTCGAGTCGCTCGTCGTCCAGTACGGCCCGCAGCCGGCGGCGCGCGTGATCGCGCTGCTCGAGCAGGCGTGCGCGTCGCTCGCGGAGGCGCACGATGCCGGGCTGCTCCACCGCGACATCAAGCCGCCGAACCTGTTCGTGTCGCGCGCCGCCGACGAGGTCGACATCGTCAAGCTGCTCGATTTCGGCATCGTGCAGATGCACGACGAGCCGGCGCGGGCGCGCACTCCGGTGCAAGCGATCGCGGACACGCCGCGGCTGACGCAGCTCGGCGCGATGCTCGGCACGCCCGGGTTCATGGCGCCCGAGCAGATCCTCGGCATGCAGCTCGACGGCCGCGCCGACCTGTACGCGCTCGGCTGCTGCGCGTGGTGGCTGCTCACCGGCAAGGAGGTGTTCTCGCGCGACGACGGCGAGGCGAAGCTGCACCACAAGCACATCTACGACGAGCCGGCGGCGGTGTCGTCGCAGGCGCCGAAGTGGGTGCCGCCCGAGCTCGATCGCGTGCTCGCGGCGTGCCTCGCGAAGGAGCCCGAGGGTCGCCCCGCCGACGCGCGCGCGCTCGCCGCGCAGCTGCGCGCGATCGAGATCCCCGCCGAGCACGCGTGGACGAAGGCGCGCGCGGCCGCGTGGTGGCAGAGCTACCAGCCGGCGACGCCCGTGGAGAGCGTGCCGTCGGCCGAGGTGCAGGTGATCGTGCCGGGCCCGACGGACCAGGAGCAGCGCGCGAAGGCGGCGACGATCCTCGAGGTCCACCGGCGATGACCGACGAGACCGAGGCGACCGTCCGCGAGGGCCCGGGCACGTCGGCGCCGCGGCACGAGGCCGCGGAGGAGGAGCCGCGGCTGTCGCGCGGCACGCTCGTCGGCCGCTACGTCGTGCTCGACGTGCTCGGCGCGGGCGGCATGGGCGTCGTCTACGCCGCGTTCGATCCCGAGCTCGATCGCAAGGTCGCGATCAAGCTGCTGCAGGCGAGCACGCCCGGCTCGGAGAGCGGCGGGCAGGCCTGGCTGCTGCGCGAGGCGCAGGCAATGGCGAAGCTGTCGCACCCGAACGTGATCGCGGTGCACGACGTCGGCACGCTGCCGGGCGAGCGCGTGTTCGTCGCGATGGAGCTGGTCGTCGGCAAGACGCTGCGGCGGTGGCTCGACGGCAAGCGCGCGTGGCGCGACGTCGTCGGCGTGCTGCGCGCGGCGGGGGCCGGGCTCGCGGCCGCGCACGCCGCCGGCATCGTCCACCGCGACTTCAAGCCCGACAACGTGCTCGTCGGCGACGACGGGCGCGTGCGCGTGATGGACTTCGGGCTCGCGCGCCGCCCCGGCGAGGACGACGAGCTGCGCGGCCACCTCGCGGGCACGCCGGCGTACCTCGCGCCCGAGCTCTACGCCGGCGAGCCGGCGGACGCGCGCAGCGACCAGTTCGCGTTCGGCGTCGCGCTGTTCGAGGCGCTGTACGGCGAGCGGCCGTTCGACAAGGGCGTGCCGGACAAGCCGAAGGAGCCGGGCGATGCCGGCGTGCCCGCGCGCGTACGCCGCGTCGTGATGCGCGCGATCGCGATCGATCCGCGCGAGCGCTACGCGTCGATGGACGAGCTGCTCGCCGAGCTCGCGATCGATCCGATGCGCGCGCGCCGGCGGGTCACGCTCGCCGCGATCGCCGTGGTGCTGGTCGCGGCGATCGGCGGCGGTGTGTTCGCGATCGCGCACTCGCGCGCGCAGCTGTGCAAGGGCATGGATCGCAAGCTCGCCGGCGTATGGGACGATCACGTCGAGCGGGCCGTGCGCGCCGCGTTCATCGCGACGAAGCAGCCGCGGGCGGCCGCCGCGGCCGATGCGGTCGCGCGCGTGCTCGACGCGTACGCCGCCGAGTGGACGGCGACCGCGGTCGGCAGCTGCGAGGCGACGCGCATCCATGGCGATCAGACGGAAGGCGACATGGCGCTGCGCCAGGACTGCCTCGACGCGCGCATCGGCGAGCTGCGCGCGTTCACGCAGCTGCTCGCGAATGCCGACGCCACGCTGGTCGTCCAGGCGGAGAAAGGTGCGCAGGGGCTCGATCCGATCGCGGCGTGCTCGAACCTGCCCGTGCTGCGCGCGCCGAACCGCCCGCCGCCCGAGGCGCGCGCGAAGATCGAGCAGATCCGGGACAAGCTCGCGGCGGCGAAGGCGGCGCTGCTCGCCGGCAAGCTCGGCGCCGCGATCAACCGAGGCAACGAGATCGTCGAGCTCGCGCGCTC
>JBLMXA010000561.1:0-9681 GCA_050257515.1 Acidobacteriota bacterium
CTTCGCGGTGCGCAGCTGGCTCGGCAAGCACTGCGCGAAGTTCGGCATCGCGCTCGATCTCGTCGACACCACCGACCCGCGCGCGCTGCAAGCCGCGCTGCGCCCGGGGCAGACGCGCGTCGTGTGGTTCGAGACGCCGGCGAACCCGACGTGGGAGGTCACCGACATCGCCGCGGTGTGCGAGCTCGCGCATCGCGCCGGTGCGCTCGTGTGCGTCGACTCGACCGCGGCGACGCCAGTGCACACGCGGCCGCTCGCGCTCGGCGCCGATCTCGTGATGCACTCCGCGACGAAGTACCTCGGCGGCCACAGCGACGTGCTCGCCGGCGCGCTCGTCACCGCGCGCGCGGATGCCGCGTGGGCGGAGCTCTCGATCGCCCGTCGGGAGGAAGGTGCCGTGCTCGGCCCGCTCGAGGCGTACCTCTTGCTGCGCGGCATGCGCACGCTGTTCGCGCGGGTGCGGCAGCAGAGCGCGACCGCGCTCGAGCTCGCGCGCCGGCTCGAGCCGCTCGTCGCCGTGATCTACCCCGGCCTCGCCTCGCACCCGCAGCACGCGGTCGCCGCACGCCAGATGGTCGGCGGCTTCGGCGGCATGCTGTCGATCCGCGTCGGCGCGCGCGATCCGCTTGCGGTCGTCGACAAGCTGCGCGTGTGGGTGCCGGCGACGTCGCTCGGCGGCGTCGAGAGCCTGATCGAGCACCGCGCGAGCGTCGAGGGCCCCGACACGCCGACGCCGAAGGACCTGCTGCGCCTGTCGGTCGGTCTCGAGCACGTCGACGATCTGTTCGACGACCTCGCCGGAGCGCTCGCGTGAGGCTCTACGTCGCGACGTGCCGCGAGCTGCCCGAGGTCGACGTCGACGAGCAGCCGCTGCGCGAGGCGCTCGCCGCCGCCGGCATCGATGCCACGTGGCAGGCCTGGGATGATCCGGCGGCCGACTGGGATGGCCCGACGCTCCTCCGCTCGACGTGGAACTACTCGCTGCACCTCGCGGCGTTCCTGTCGTGGATCGATCGGCTGCCCGTCGTGTGGAACCCCGCGGACATCGTGCGCGGCAACGTACGCAAGCGCTACCTGCTCGAGCTCGCGGTGCGCGGCGTGCCGGTCGTGCCGACGCAGCTCGTCGAGCCGGGGCAGCGCGCGGAGGTTCGCGCGCGCAGCGTGATCAAGCCCGAGGTCGGCGCCGGCTCGCTCGACGCGCGCGTGTTCGAGGCCGGCGATCCCGAGATCGCCGCGCATGTCGCCAGGATCCACGCCCGCTGCGCCGCGCTCGTCCAGCCGTACGTGGCGTCGGTGCACGACTACGGCGAGCGCTCGGTGGTCTGGATCGACGGCGAGCTCACGCACGAGATCCGCAAGACGCCGAGGTTCTCGGGCGATGTCGAGAAGATCGACGGCCCCTACCCGATCGCCGACGACGAGCGAGAGGTCGCGTTCGCCGCGCTCGCGCCGTATGCGGAGCGAATCCTGTACGGCCGCGTCGACCTCGCGCGCGACGCGTCGGGTCATCCGATGGTGATGGAGCTCGAGCTCGTCGAGCCGTCGCTGTTCTTCGCGCGCCACCCGCCGGCGCTCGAGCGTTATCTGGCCGGCCTGCGCCGGCGCCTGGAGCTGACATGATCCGGAACCTCGCCACGATCCTGCTGTTCACGTCGATCGTCGCCTGCGGCAAGAAGCACGACGACACCGCGGCCCCCGCGCCCGCCGCCGCGACGACGGAGTCGCCCGCCAAGGAGGCGCCGGCCGCGCCCGCCGCGAAGCAGCCGCTCACCGCCGCGCTGTTCGGCAAGACCGTCGCGCCGCCGGGGCCGCTCGCGAAGCTGCAGTTCGGGATGTCGGACAAGGCGGCCCAGCAGCAGCTCGAGGCCGCGAACACCGCGAACACGCTCGAAGGCGTCCACTGGTGGCTCGGCATCCCGCGCAACGAGGGCAAGCTGGACGACGTGCTCGTCGAGTTTCCGACCGCGAAGCGCGGCGTCGTCGCGGAGGCGTGGGGCCCCGGCAAGGACACCGATCGCGGCGGCAAGCCGGTGACCGTGTGGTTCAACCCCGACACGGGCGTGCGCGCGACGCTCGGCGACGACGGCGATCACAGCACGCTGCGGTTCGAGCCGTACACGCCGCTCGCGAAGCTGCTCGGCGATGGCCCCCAGATCGCGATGCTCGCGAAGCCGCTGACCAAGCTCTCGCTCGCCGATGCCGCGAAGGCCTACCCCGACCTCGCGGACAAGGACGGGCACCTGTGGCTGCCGCCGACGGAGTGGGAGTTCGGCGGCGGTACACCGCTGTCGCCCTACCCGATCGAAGGACCGATCCAGAGCGTGGCGTTCTCGATCCCCTACCGCAAGGGCGACGCCAGCTCCAAGGCCGAGGTGATGGCCGCGATCGAGAAGAAGTGGGGCAAGGTCAAGGCGGTCGACGAGCTCGACCCGAAGACCAAGATCTACAGCAAGGCCAAGCCGCACGTCGAGGTGTACGAGGACTCGTACAGCGCGAACGCGGTCAACGTCCGCGTAGCATGGTGAACGTGCGGCTCGGCCCAGCTCTCGTCCTCGTCGCCGCGTGCAGCAGCGTGCACGACGGCCAGCTCGAGCAAGGCGTGCAGGAGTGTCCGCCGACGACCGTCGAGGGGGTCGACGTCTACTCCGGCCAGGGCACGATCGACTGGACGAAGGTGAAGGACTCGGGGCGGCTGTTCGCGTTCATCAAGGCGACGCAGGGCAACTACAACAAGCAGGCGACGTTCGCGGCGAACTGGGCGAACGCGAAGGCCGCGGGCCTGCTGCGCAGCCCGTATCACTTCTTCGACGGCACGATCGACGGCGTCGCGCAGGCGCAGTGGTTCCTCGACGAGGTCAACGCCGCCGGCGGCCTGCAGCCCGGCGATCTCGCGCCGATGCTCGACATCGAGTGCCCGACCTCGTCGGTGCAGGCGCAGGCGCAGAGCGGCTGCGAGTACGCCGGCGACTCGGGCTGGGTGGCGACGGCCACGCTCAAGCAGCGGATCTACGCCTGGATCGACACCGTCCAGCAGGCGACCGGCAGGACGCCGATCCTCTACAGCTACCCGTCGTGGTTTGGCGACGTGATGTTCACCGACGCGATGCTCGCGAGCTATCCGCTGTTCATCGCGACGTACTCGTCGTGCGCGTCGGTGCCGGCGCCGTGGACGCAGGCGCAGTTCTGGCAGTACTCGGCGAGCGCGACCGTCCCCGGCATCACCGGCCAGGTCGACGTCGATCGCTTCATCGGCAGCGCCGGCGATCTCGCGGGGATCGTGCAGACCGCGCCGCCCGATGCCGGCGTGACGCCCGACGCCGACACGATGACCGCGAAGCAGGCCGCCGGCTGCGGCTGCCGTACGAGCTCGCCGGGCTCGCTCGTGCTCGTCGCGATCGCCGCGCCGCTCGTGCTCAGGCGTCGGCGAGCTGCGCGCCGAGCCGCTCCAGCGCCTCGAGCGTCCACGCCCCGTACCAGAACAGATCCTTGCCGCTGACGCGCACGACGCGCGCCGACGGCAGCGCGGCCGCGAGCTGGGCCTCGTCGGCGGCGGAGAACGCGTGCGGCTCGTCGGGCAGCACGACGAGCTCGGCGCCGCGCGCGGCGACCTCCGCGAGCGTGACGCGCGGGTAGCGGACGTCGCGGCCGCCCGCCTGGGCCGGCGCGGTCTTGCCGAGGTCCGCGGCGAGCGGGTACAGGCGGAGCCGGTCGCCGAACGCGTTCGCGACGCCGACGCGCGCGAGCACGTCGGAGCCGAACGTGTCGGCGTTCATCGTCATCAACGGATCCATCCAGATCGGCACGAACGCGCGGCGCGTCGCCTCGCGCGGCGGCGGCAGCGCGTACGCGCGCCGGATCACGTCCTTGTCCGGCGCCTCGAGGATGCGCGCGAGCCGCGCGAGGTGCGCGACACCCTGCTCGACGGTGCGCGGCAGCGACACGAGCACGGGCGCGCGCTGCGCGAGCTCCTCGAGCGCCTTGCGCGAGTTCTCCTCCTGGTTCGCGATCACGAGCTCGGGCGCGAGCGCGACGACCGCGGCGACGTCGACGTCCTTCGTGCCGCCGACGGTCGGCACGCCCTCGCCGTGCTCGCACCACGTCGTGCGGCCGACGAGCCGATCGCCGGCGCCGAGCGCGACGACGCTGTACGTATCGCTCGGCACGAGTGACACGACGCGGCGAGGCGGCCGGAAGAACACGAGCTCGCGGCCGAGATCGTCGACGAGGCGGAGCGGCACGGCGTTCGTATACCACCGTGCTAAGGTCCCGGCGTGGGGCAGCCCGCAGAAGACCCGATGGTCGCCAAGGCGTTCGACGCCAACAAGCACGACGAGCTCGCGCGCGCGATCGAGCAGCTGTCCCCGGACGAGGCGCAGTTCTTCCTGTGGCGCCTCGAGATCGCGCTCCGCAAGCGCAAGATCCAGCTGCTCGGCTACCTCGTCGCGATGCTGATCTGGCTGCTCGGCATGGTCGGCGCGCTCGTGATCTACGGCATGTCGACCGGGTTCGTCGGCTACGTGTTCATCGCGCCGTTCGGGCTCGTCGGGATCGTGCTGTACATCTTCGGCTGGTGGGCGAACCGGATCAGCAAGACGCCGCGGCCACCGCCTGCGGTATGATCGCGGCATGAGGCGCCTCGCCTGTGGGCTCGCGCTCGCCGCGGGCGCGTGCGGCAGCAGCAAGTCCAAGCCGAAGGACGGCGGTCCGCCGCCCGAGGGAGGGCCGCCGCCGATCGACGCGCCGGCGCTCGCGGCATGCTCGCCGACGAGCGGCACGACGATGTCGACGCGCATGATCGGCCGCGTCAACGGCAGCGCGATCATCGCGGCGTCGCCGCCGCACGACGGCCGGCTGTTCGTGATCGAGCAGGCGGGCCGGATCCGGATCTTCCAGAACGAGCAGCTGCGGCCCGATCCGTTCCTCGACGTGTCGGGCATCCAGAGCTTCGCCGCGGGCGGCGAGCAGGGCCTGCTCGGCCTCGCGTTCCATCCCGACTACGCGCACAACAACTACTTCTACGTCTGGTACACGACCGGCAGCTGCACGGGCAGCCCGCCGGCGGCGCTGCCGTGCGCGAACGTGCTCGAGCGGTTCACCGCGAGCGCGACCGATCTGAACAAGGCCGATCCGAACAGCGGCGTCGTGCTGCTGACGATCCCGGACTTCGCCGCGAATCACAACGCCGGCATGATCGAGTTCGGCAACGACGGTTACCTCTACGTGTCGACCGGCGACGGCGGCGCGGGCGGCGATCCGGCGCGCAACGGCCAGAACCCCAGCGCGCTGCTCGGCAAGATCCTGCGCCTCGACGTCGATCACCCGAGCAACGGCAAGCCGTACGGCATCCCCGCCGACAACCCGTACGCGGCCGGAGGCGGTGCGCCCGAGGTGTTCATCCTCGGCGTACGCAACCCGTGGCGGTGGTCGTTCGACCGCGCGAACGGCGACATGTGGATCGGCGACGTCGGCCATAACCTGTACGAGGAGATCGACTACCTGCCGGCGGGCCAGCAGAAGGGCGTCAACCTCGGCTGGAGCATGTACGAGGCGAACAGCTGCTACGGCAACTACACGTGCTCGCCGGCCGGCATGACGATGCCGCAGTTCGTGCACGCCCACACGAACGGGTGGACTGCGATCATCGGCGGCTCCGTCTATCGCGGCCCGTGCTACCCCGATCTCACCGGCTACTACTTCTTCAGCGACTACTCCGGCAACCAGCTGATGCGCACGCGGCCGATCAGCGGCACGGCGATCGAGACGCCGGTCGACGTGTCGCCCGCCGGTGGCTTCCCTGCCGGATCGTCGTCGATCCATGCCGACGCGCGCGGCGAGCTCTACGTCACGACGATCGACGGCTACGTGTGGCACCTCGAGGCAGGCCCCTGAGCGCGCCACGCTCGCGACGCCTCGCGCTCGCCACCGGCCTGACGTACCACGTGCTCGAGTGGGATGGCGGTGGCGAGACGACCTACGTGCTCGTCCACGGCTTCCTCGATGTCGCGTACGCCTGGCACGACGTCGCGACGCACCTCGCGGCGGCCGGCGCGCACGTGATCGCGCCCGACCTGCGCGGCCACGGCGACAGCGACTGGATCGGTCCCGGCGGCTACTACCACTACATGGACTACGTCGCCGATCTCGACGACGTGATCGCGCGGCTCGCGCGCGGGCGGCTCGTCGTCGTCGGCCACTCGATGGGCGGCGGCGTCGCGTCGTACTGGTGCGGCACGCGGCCCGAGCGGCCCGCCGCGCTCGCGCTGCTCGAGGGGCTCGGCCCGCCCGATCAGAGCGACGTCGAGCTCGGCAGCCGCGCCGCGCAGTGGATCGACGCGTGGAAGCGCGCGCGGACCAAGCCGCCTCGCGTGATCCCGTCGCTCGCCGATGCCGCCGCGCGGCTGCGCGCCAACGATCCGCTGCTCGGCGAGGAGCTCGCGCTCCGGCTCGCCACCGTCGGCACGCGCGCGGTCGCCGGCGGTCTCGCGTGGAAGCACGATCCGCTGCACGCGACGATGGGCCCCTACCCGTTCCGCCGCGATCACGCGGCGCGGTTCTGGAAGCGGATCGCGTGCCCGGTGCTCGTCGTCGACGGCGCGCGCTCGATCATGAACCTGCCCGATGCCGAGCGCGCCGCGCGCCGGGGCGAGCTCGCGCGCTGCCGCTACGAGCTCCTCGACGGCGCCGGCCACATGATGCACCGCCATCAGCCCGAGGCGCTCGCGCGGCTACTGATGGAGACTGAGTGGAAGCGATCGTAGCGCGCCCGCAGCGAAGCGAGGACGCGTTCTCCCTACCACGAAGGAATGCCGCGACGCGGCCTTCAGCCGACCGTGATGCCCGGCGGCGGCTTGATCGCGCGCATGAGCCGGCTCACCGCGCGCCCGCGCCAGTCGAGCGGCACGATCACGCGGAACGTCGAGCCCTTGCCGACCGCCGAGTCGAGCTCGACGCTCGCACCGAGCAGGTCGGTCAGCTTGGCGACGAGCGCGAGCCCGAGCCCGATGCCGCCGTAGCCCTTCTCGTCGGAGCTGTCGCCCTGGCGGAACGGCTCGAAGATCCGCTCGCGCATCTCGGGCGCGATGCCGATGCCGGTGTCCTGGACCTCGAGCACGACCGCGTCGTGCTCGGTGCGCTCGTACGCGCGCACGGTCACCGTGCCGCCTTCGGGCGAGAACTTCACCGCGTTCGACACGAGGTTGACGAGCACGTGCGCGAGCCAGCGATCGTCGGACTGCACGAACGGCAGCTCGGGCGCGACGACCGCGTCGAGGTGGATGTTCTTCGTGCCGACCATCCACGACACCGACGCCGTCACGCGCTCGACGAGCGCGGCGATGTCGATCGGGCTCGGCCGCGCCTCGATCTTGCCGGCCTCGGCGCGCGCGAGGTTGAGCACGTCGTCGACGAGGCCGAGCAGCGACTGCGCGCTGCGCTTGATCGACGCGCACGCCTCCTTCTGCTTGTCGGTGACCGGACCGTAGACACCGGCAGCGATCACGTCGGAGAGGCCCTGGACGCCGTGGATCGGGGTGCGCAGCTCGTGCGTCATCGACGCGATGAACTGGCTGCGCTGCGTGTTCGCGCGGATCAGCTCGGCCGTGCGCCCCTCCAGCGCCTCCTCCTTCTTGCGCAACAGCCGCAGCGTCGCCGCCGAGAACCACGCCGGCACGCCGACGACGATCGCGCAGTAGAGGATCGAGGTCACCGCGTAGCCCGGCGACGGCACGCCGCCCGGCATGCCGGGCACCTGCGTCGGCGGCAGCACGCCGGTCGCCATGCCGGTGACCATCGCCGCGAACAACAGCACGATCACGCTCGCCATCAGGATCGTGACGCCGAGGTTCGACAGCAGCGATAGCACCGAGACGATGATCACGTACGTCGGCAACAGCGGGCTGTAGGGCCCGCCGGTGAAGTAGATCGCGGCGGTCAGCAGCACGACGTCGGTCGTCGTGTTGAGCGCCTGCGTCACCATCACCAGGCGATCGCGCGCGAGCGCGAGCCACGCGAGCGAGTTCGTGAGCAGCTTCGCCGAGATCAGCCCGGCGTACGCCCACCGCCACGGCGTCAGATCGAACGCCGCGGCCGCGCTCGCGAGCACGCCGAAGCCGATCGAGATCGCGAAGCCGGTCCAGATCCCGAACCGCAGCTTCGGACGGTTCGCGGGCGCGGCCAGCTCCGCGATGAACGCGGGGATCCTCATCTCGCGCGAATCTTACGCCTCGCCGAGCAGCTGGCGCACCGTCGCGAGCAGCTCGACGAGATCGAACGGCTTGGTCAGGTAGCCATCGGCGAGCGCGCCGATCTGGACGGTGCGCGTCGACTGATCGGGCTCGTTGTAGACCGCGCTCATCAGCACGACCGGCGTTCCGCTCGCGCGCGTCTTCATCTCGCGCACGAGCTCGAAGCCGTTCTTGCGCGGCAGCTGGATGTCGACGAGGCAGAGGTCGGGCGTGTCGCGATCGAAGCGCTCGATGCCCTCCGGTCCAGATGACGCAGCGAGCGTCTGGTAGCCGTTGGCCGCCAGGAAATCCATGAGGATCATCTGGTTCACCGGATCGTCCTCGACGACCAGGATCTTCTTCACGCTCGCGAGCGTAGCACGCCGGGTTCTAGGTGAACCGGTTGGAGTCGACGGGTCCGCCCGCCCACAGCCGCGCGCGCAGGCCGGGGACCGGTGGCCACGCACGCGCGACGAGCGCGGCCCACCGCTCGGGCTGATCGGTGGCGAGCTCGTCACCGGCGAGACCTGCGCTGCGCGCGATCGCGCGGGCGGCCTCGTCGTCGTCGCTGTCGTCGCGCCACGGCGGTACGAGGCTCTGGTAGAGCAAGGTAGTCACGTCGGGCGCGAGCGGCGAGTCGTGCGTCCACGGCGACGCGTGTGCGAACAGGATCTGTTCGGGCCGCCGCTGTACGAGCCGCGACAGCTCCGCGACCGGGAGATCGGCGAGGTCGTACATCACGATCAGCCCCGGTGCCGGCGTGCCGACCGCGGGCCACGGCGCGACCGGCAGGCCGAGCCGCTCGCTCGCCGCGGCGGCGACGATCGCGTTGCCGCGGCCGGGCGGGGCGTAGATGCACGGCAGCGCGAGCCCCGCGACGAGCGCCGCGAGCCGGTCGAGGCCGGTCGCGATGCGCTCGCTCGAGTCCTGCAGCCACGCGTAGCGCCCGCGCATCGGCTCGTCGAACCCGTACGGCGAGAGGTGCGCGAGCAGCCCGCCGGTCAGCACGTAGTGCCAGCCGCGCAGGTCGGAGCCGTCGAGCGGCGCCGCGCCGGCGATGCGATCGGCGCGCGCGACGATCGCCGCGATCGCGTCGCGCATCGACGTCGTCTCCGGCGAGTCGGGGGCGAGGCGCGAGAGCTCGGCGCGCGTCACGTCGAGCCGCCCGATCATCGCGGCGTTGAACGCGTGGAGGTACGCGCACAAGAAGCTCCGCGCGCGCAGCGCGGCGTGATCGTCGAGGATCGCGAACGCGTCGCGGTACGCGAGCGCGCTCTCGAGCGCCGATACCAGCTCGCACACGACCTCCTCGCTGTCACCGACGAGCGCGAGGCAGCGCCACAGCACGGTCGCCGCGATCGCGGGCGCGCCGGCGTCGATCCGCGCGGAGCCGAGATCGTAGAGGCGATCCGGACTGTCCGGATCGCGGACGACATTGCCCGACAGCTCCGCGAGCTGC
>JBLMXA010000562.1:0-4229 GCA_050257515.1 Acidobacteriota bacterium
GGCCGTGTAGATGCCTCCGAGCCACAGCAGCGCCGCGACGATCGGCAGCGCGACGGCGGCGACCGCGACGCGCACGCCGAGCTCGCGCAGGAACCGGCGCTCGACCCGGTGCGGCGCGCCGGCGAGCTCCGGCCCGCGATCGACGTGCGCCGCGGTGGTCACGGCGCGGCGCTCCGCGACGCGTCGAGCAGGCGCACGACCTCGTCGGCCTCGCGCCGCAGCGAGGCGATGACGTCGGGCGCGGCGACCGGCACCGCGACGACGAGCCGTGCGGGCCGGCGCTGCGCCTGCGCGAGCTGGCGACCTGCATCTCGCCGATCAGCGAACATCCGATGCCGGTAGAACAGCTCCTCGAACACGTGGGGGACCTCGGGCATGCGCTCATCGGGTGCAACCGGGGGGCCCGGCGCGTCGCGGCGATTCGCGAAGCGCTTGCGTCGCTTGGGGGTCAGCTCGCGTCGAGACGGGCGCACCCGAGCGCGGAACGCGAGGACGCGAACCGGTTGCGGTCGCGCTCGGAGGCCGCGAACGACTCGCGCGATCCGCGCAACTCCTGGCGGTCTCTCGCTTGCAGTGCGGTGTTTCATGACCGAGGCACACGACATCGCGATCCCGATCGACGGGATCCAGCTCGAGGGATCTCTCGCGGTCCCGGCGCATGCCGCGGGACTGGTGATCTTCGCGCACGGCAGCGGCAGCAGCCGTCACAGCCCGCGCAACCGCCACGTCGCCGGCATCCTGAACGAGCGCGGGCTCGCGACGCTGCTGTTCGACCTGCTCACCGCCGACGAGGAGCGTTTCGACGCGATCGATGCGACGCTGCGCTTCGACATCGACATGCTCGCCGAGCGACTCGTCGAGGCGACCGACAGCATCGTCGCGACGGGACGAGCGCGCGGCCTGCCGATCGGCTACTTCGGCGGCAGCACCGGCGCGGCAGCCGCGCTGATCGCGGCGGCCCGGCGGCCCGATCGGATCGCCGCCGTCGTGTCGCGCGGCGGGCGACCGGAGCTCGCCAGCGCATCGCTCGCGGCGGTGCGCGCGCCGACGCTCCTGATCGTCGGCGGCGCGGATACGTGGGTGCTGCGCGCCAACCGCGAGGCCGCGGCGCGGATCACCGCGCCGCACGAGCTCGCGATCGTGCCCGCCGCGACGCACCTGTTCGAGGAGCCGGGCGCGCTCGACGAGGTGGCGCGGCTCGCGGGCACGTGGTTCGTCGATCACTTCGCGCACTTCGCGCCTGCGCGCGTCAAGGAGGCATCGTGAACAAGCCAGCTTTCGAACCGCTCGACCTGCTCCGCAGGCTCGGCGACGCCTATCGCCACGTCGAGCAGGAGCACCTGCGCGAGCCGACCTCGCGCAGCGCCACTCGCAACCGCCTCGCCGCGCAGATGCGCGTGCTCGAGGGCCACTTCGAACGCCTGCTCGCCGAATGGACGACCGACGAGGCGCTCCGCGCGAGCTGGCGCGAGTTTCTCCACGGCCGGGGCCCGGCGCCCGACCAGCCGCACGTCGCGATCCCGCCGCTGTTCCGCGGCCGCAGCGACGCCGGCTCGCTCGTCGAGATCCGTCCCGTACGCGACGGCTACGACATCATCGTCGACGGTGCGCGCAGCGACCACTCGAGCGTGCCGTGGCACCTCGATCCGGACACGCGCGGGCCGGTTCGCGTCGGCGGCCACGCGTTCGAGGAGACGTTCGACGCGGCGCCCGACGCGATCGCGGCGCTCGGCGAGTTTCTCGCCGGCCGCGGCGAGCCGCCGTGGGCGTGGGCGCGCGAGCTGTTCGAGGACGGCCTCGTCGATCCCGAGCTCGCGCTCACGCCACGCGGACGGCGCTGCTTCGAGCGGATGCGCGGGGCGGCGCAACCGCCGGCCCGCGCTCGCAACACCTGCGTGCTCGTCGCCGACGCGGCGCGCGCGCGCGTGCTCGCGCTCGAGCTCGATCGCGAGAGCGCGACGTCGCAGCTCGTCGAGCTGATCAGCCTGACGAACCCGCAGCTGCGCGCGGTCGACTCCGCGGCGGTCTCCGACAGCGGATCGGGGCGGCGCGGCGGCGCGAAGACGCCGCTCCACTCGACGCCGGATCACCGCGACCACCGCCGCCGCGACATCGAGCGCCACTTCGCGGCGGTGATCGCCGAGGAGGCGGCCGCGATCTGGCGCCGCTATCCATCGTGCGAGCTCGTCGTGGTGGCACCGCCGGTGATGCTCGGCCTGCTGCGCCCGGCGATCGACCGCCAGCTCCGCGCGAAGGATCGCGTCGCGATCCGCGAGGTGTCCGGCGATCACACGAAGCTGACCGCACCGCGGCTGCACGACCTGCTCGCCGGGTCCGGCCTGGTGCCGGAGCGCGGCCGGCGGCCGCCGATCCTGCCGGCGCCCGGCCTGCCGGCGTGACCGTCGGCCCCTCGTATACGCGGTGTATACAGGCCGCGCGTGCGAGGCTATACTGGTCGTGCCATGCCGGTCCGCAGACCGCGTCGCAAGCCAGGGGCGCAGCTCGGCGAGGACGTCGCCCGCAGCATGATCGTTGCGGGCGCGGCCCGCGTGTTCGCGCAGAAGGGCATCCGCGACGCGTCCGTCGAGGACCTGCTCGACGCGTCGAAGGTGTCGCGGCGGACGTTCTACCGGATGTTCGATAGCAAGGAAGACGTGGCGCTCGCGCTGTACACGTTTGGCACGAACGGCCTCGTCGAGAGCTGGAAGCGCGCGATCGCGACGACCACCGATCCGCTCGAGCAGTTCGCGCGCTGCATCGACGCGCACCTCAAGAACGCCGCGAGCGTCGGCCGGCTCGTGTTCGTGCTCGGCGGCGAGGCGTCGCGGCAGGAATCGCCGCTGCACAAGCGCCGCATGGAGGTCCACGATCAGCTCGTCGAGCTGTTCCGCGCCGCGAACCCCAAGATCGCGAAGCTCGATCCGCTGCTCGTGCGGTCGACGATCTTCGCGCTCGAGGCGGTGACGCGGAAGGTGCTCGAGGACGGCGACGAGGGCCGCAAGGTCAGCCCGGCCGAGATCGCGCGCGCGCGCCGCGTCATGGAGCGCCTCGTCACCGCGGGGTTCGCCGGCGAGGGACCCGGCGTCGCGCCGCTGCCGCTAGCGTAAGGCGACTTACCGATTGCCGCCCCTCTTTATGGAAGGGTGGCCGGCGGGCGGAAGGCGTCCCGGGGCGTGTGCGTAGGATGGGCACATGTTCGGGTTCCTCGAGGACATCGGCCACTCGGTGTCGAGCACCGTGCACGGCGCGGCAGGGGCGGTCAGCAGCCTGCTCGGACCGGGCGCGGAGGCTCCTGCGGCCGCGGCGGCGCCACCGCCGTCGCTCGCGAACGCCGGGCACTCGGTCACCGACGTCGGCCGCGGCGGCGGTTTCGGCGGGGCGCCGACGAACGAGAACGCGTATCGCGCCGATCACGCGGCGCCCGAGCCGACGAAGGCCGACGCGAAGCCCGACGCCGGCAAGCCGGGCGCGGGCAAGGAAGAGGAGAAGAAGCCCGATCCGAAGGTCGTCGCGGCGACGTCCGCGACGCTCGCCAGGGCGATGGAGGGCTGGGGCACGAACGAGAAGGCGATCATGGACTCGCTGCGCGGCAAGTCCAAGGAGGAGATCACCGCGATCCGCGCCGAGTACAAGAAGCAGACCGGCAACGATCTCGACGGCGATCTCAAGGGCGATCTGTCGGGCAAGGACCTCAAGGAAGCGCAGGCGTACATGAGCGGCGATCCGGTGAAGAGCGCCGTCGCCGCGCTGCAGAACTCGCAGGGCGGCATCTTCGGCATCGGCAGCGATCCCGAGAAGATCATGGCGACGCTCAAGACGCTCAGGCCCGAGGATCAGGCCGCGGTGCGCGCCGCGTACAAGCAGGAGTCCGGGCAGAGCATCGACGACCTCTTGCACCGCGAGATGAAGGGCGACGAGCTCAAGCAGGCGCAGCAGGAGCTCGCCGACAAGTTCTCGCTCGGGCTCGGCAAGGGCAGCGAGGCCGCGGACGGGATCGCGAAGAAGTCGCCGACGCTCGTCGGCAAGCTGAGCGCGCTGCAGGACGCCGGCTGGACCGTCACCTACGGCGCCGCCGGCAAGGGCAGCTTCACCGACCGCGGCAAGAAGACGATCGTCATCGATCCGAACGAGAAGAGCTCGCCGACCGAGCTGATCACGACGGCGGCGCACGAGTCCGGACACGCGGCCTACACGCCGGACGCGTACGTCGGGCCCGAGGGCCTGACGAA
>JBLMXA010000563.1:0-11252 GCA_050257515.1 Acidobacteriota bacterium
CGCCACGCGTCTTCACCCGGCGGCTGGGCGCCGAGCCACGCGGCGAGGCTCGTGCCCTCGACGAGCTCCATCACGATGTAGTCGCGATCGCCGGAGCTGCCGACCTCGTACACGGTGAGCACGTTGGGGTGCTTGAGACGCGCCATCGCGCGCGCCTCGCGCAGCAGGCGCGTGCGCAGCTCGGGTCCGGCGTCCGCGTTGCGCAGCACCTTGATCGCGACGTCGCGCTCCAGATCCGGATCGTGCGCCGACCACACGTTGCCCATGCCGCCGGAGCCGAGCATGCGGCCGAGCCGATACCTGCCGAGCTGCGTGCCGGTCGCGAGCAGGTCGCGCGACGCGCGATCGGTCGCCTTCGTGCCGGGAGACGCCTCGGTCTCGTCGAGGTCGGTCACGTCGCTTCCCGCTCGCGAGGCCACCACCAGTACGCCGACAGCGCGAACACCAGCGGCACCGCCATCATCGCGACCGTCGACACGAGCAGGTCGTTCAGGATGCCGAGCACCGTCGGCGACCACAGATCGCCGAACAGGTGGATCGCGAAGATCATTCCCGCCATCGCGCTCGCGCGCAGCTCGGGCGGCACCGCGCGCAGGCCGACCGCGTTGACCGGCGACGTCGACAGGAACAGGCCGAGCTCGGCGACGAACGCGAACGCGAAGAACAGCGTCGCGGACGGCATCAGGAAGCAGGCGACCGTCGTCGGCACCGCGATCACCATGCCGATCGCGCTGACGCGCAGCAGCACGTTGACGCCGAGCCGGTTCTCGCGGGCGTCGTGCGGCGTCGCCGCGGTGACCGCGGGCAGCCCGCGCTGCGCGCGATCCGCCCACCGGCCGCCGACCAGCGTGCCGAGCGCGCCGGCGACCACCGTGACGATGCCGAAGTTGAAGTTGGCGTGCTTGAGCGCCTCCTTCGCGGTGTACGCGTGCTGGTAGAACTGCTCGGAGATGAATTTCGGCGCCCACGTCGAGAACGCGCCGATCGCGCCGGTGTACGCGCAGTAACCGAGCACCGCGCGGCGGAACTGCGGCAGCTTCGCGATCGTGCGCAGGCCGTCGATCACCTTGCCGTGCGCCTCCCGCAGCTTGCGCGACGGCTCGGCGATCGCGAGACAGAGCAGCGCGAGCGCGAGGCCGGGGCCGCCGCAGAGGAAGAACGCGTAGCGCCAGCCCCAGCGCGCCTGGATGAAGCCGCCGACGACATAGCCGAGCGCCGAGCCGACCGGGATCGCGAGATAGAAGATCGCGAGCGCGCGGTTCTTGCTCTCGGGGGGCGTGATGTCGTCGATGATCGTCGGCGCCAGCGTCGCGTAGCTCGCCTCGCCGACGCCGACGACGATGCGCGCGCAGAGCAGCTCGACGAACCCGTGCGCGAGGCCGGTCGCGAACGTCGCGATGCTCCAGATCGCGACGCCGAGCGCGATCAGACCGGTGCGCGGCCCCTTGTCGGCGCGCGCGCCGAACAGCGGCGACGTGATGAAGTAGCCGAGCAAGAACGCGGTGACGAGCAGGCCGCCCTCGGTGTTCGATAGCGCGAGCCCGCCGTCCGCGGCCGGCGCCTGCATGCGCTCCAGCACGGCCGCAACGATCATCCGATCGATGTAGTTGAGCAGGTTGAGCCCGGTCAGCAGGACCAGGATCGCGGTGCGATTCTTGATCATCGGGGCGCGGGGGAGCGAGCTATCATAAGACGACTCCGACCTCTCCGCGCGCGTCGACGCGCTGCGTGGGTTGGGCCGCGTGCCGATCGGCGGCGTCGAGGTCCGGCGCGATCAGCGCCTCGTGAGCTCGGACACCGAGCGGGTGTTCGCGGTTGCTCGGGGGCTCGAGAAGTGCAACGGCGGCGAGCGCCGGCAACCCTCCCGGCCCGTCCGTGTCCGATCGCCATGGCCCGTCACGTCCTCGAGGTCCTGACCACGCTGGGCGACCGGCTGCTCGAGCTCGCGGTCGTCGAGCACGCGATCCAGCTCGGCGGCAGGTCGCGCGACACCGTCGACCTGCGGCGCGGGCGGGGCGAGCTGATCGCGACCGCGCGCGCGGGGCGACGCGGGCGCTCGCGCGCGCTCAGCGCTTCGGCGCGTTCGCGACGTCGACGACCGCCGCGGCGTACGCGACCGCCGCGGCCTCGCACTCGTCCAGCGTACCGGTCAGCCACGCGCACGCGAAGTTCGTCTCGGTCGGCGGTGGCAGGATCCTGACCGCGCGCACGTCGGCGGCCTTGAGCGCCGCGTCGAGCGCGATCGACGCCTCGATCGGCGGCGCGACGAGGTAGGCCATCGGCTCGCCGGGCTGAAGGCCCGCCTCCTTCGCGAGGTACTCGCCGAGCGACGCGATCACGTGCGGGAACACCGTGACCGTGCCCTTGCCGTCGGCGTCGTAGAAGCAGGCGTCGTGGGCGAGGCAGCGCACGAGCGCGTCGAGCGCCTGGTCGATCGATTCCGGATCGGCGGCGCCGAGCACGCCGAGGATCTCGCCGCTGAGACGCCCGCTCGCGTGCGCGGCGCCGGCGTAGAAGCTGTTCGCGAAGATCACGTCGACCGGCGCGTGCTTCGTCGCCTCGTCGAGCGCGACGTACGTCGGGTCGTCCTGATCGACGGTGACGAGGCCGAGCGCGGTGTGGCGCGCGGGATCGCCGCCGTAGGCGCGCACGAGCGCGGGATCGGCGTGCGGCAGCCGCCGCACCGACAGCACGTTCGGCACGATCGGCGTCAGCAGGCCGCCGCGTCGATCACTTCCTGGCATCAGCCGTGCTCCACGAGCCGCTGCCGGACCTGCGGCGGGCGAGGGGTGCGCTCGCCGGCGAGCCCGAGCCGCGCGAGATCGAGCGACACGCCGCTCGTCTTCTGCTCGATCATCGCGGCGGCGAGCGCGGCGAGGCGCTGCGCGGCGTCCTCGATCGGCGTGCCGCGCGCGTGGATGTTCGAGATCATGTTGCGATCGCCGTCGGTCTTGCCGAGCCGCGGCTCGTAGACGACGTACGCGGACAGGCCGTCGCCGGTGCCGAGGCCTGGGCGCTCGCCGAGCAGGATCATCGCGACCTTCGCGCCGACCTCGGCGCCGATCTCGTCCTCGAGCCACACGCGCGCGAACCGCGCGCACAGCGGCGTGCCGACGGACAGGCCGCGCGCGCCGCACGCGCGGACGACCGCGTCGTGGAGCGCCTTGCCCGACCCGATGCACGCGACCGCCGACAGCCCGTCGGCGACGATGATCTGGACGTCGGGGTTGCGCGTGCACTTGCTGCGCACGATCGCCAGCGACGCGTCGTCGAGCCGGCGGCCGAGATCCGGACGCAGCAGGAACTCGCGGTGGTCGGTCACGCGCGACGCGACGCCGACGAAGCCGTGCTGGGCCGCCCAGTCGTCGGGCAGCAGCGCGCCGACCGCGGCGTGGGCGACCGCGAGCTCGGCCTGGAACTGCAGCACGACGTCGGTCGCGTAGCGCGTGCCGACATGGCCGATGCCGACGAGCGCGGTCGTGTGTCGCGCGGCCTTCGCCGCGAACGGGTTCTTCTCGGGGCGCGGCGTGTACACCCGCGCCGGCGGCGGCGGGATCTCCGGCAGCGGCGGCGGCGGCGGCAGCGGGTCGCTCGCTCCGAGCGCGTCGCGCAGCGCGGCGATCAGCTGCCGGGTCCGGCTCACGGCCGTGTACGTCACCACGGGCCCGCCGTGGCTGCAACCGGGATGGGCCGCCAAGACGCCATGCACGCCAAGACAGACGCCAAGCAAACACTCTTGGCGTCTGTCTCGGCGTGCATGGCGTCTTGGCGGCAAATCCTCCCCGCCGGCCGGCATCGTCCGGTGCTCGGACGCAGTCGTCCGGTGCTCGGACGTCCGCCGGACGGCGCGTGCGTGCGTTCGCGCAGTTGCGCGCGGCACGCGCGGTGCACTGCGCGGCGGCGAAGGAGAAACCGCCATGCATCGCCTCGTCTTGTTGCTCTGTGTGTTCGCCGCCTGCCGCACCTCGCTCGACGATCCGCCGCCGTCGGCATTGCTGCCGGATGCGACCAGCATCCCGAGCTCGCCGGCGGGGATCTTCCGCGTCACCAGCACGTTCGACGTCGCGAGCGCGCCCCTGTCCGCGCAGCCGATCCTCGCCGCGCTCGCGGATGCGACCGACGATCCGGACGATCCGGGCCGTTTTCTCGTCGACAGGATGATCGCCGCGATGCCCGTCGGCACTGCACAGACGATCGCGTACGCGCTCGAGCCGCTGCTCGTGGCCAGCGTGCAGGCGGATCTCGCAGAGGTCGCGCCGCACCTCGCGCCCGGCATCGCCGCGCTGTCGCACGGGCTCGAGCACTTCGCGCGCCACTTCAGCACGCTCGAGCTATGGCGCATCGAGAGCTCGGGCGTGACGACGCGCGTGGTGTCCGGCTTCGGCTTCGACGGCATCGACGTGACGTTCGACGCCGCGAACCTTCCGGACGAGGTGACCACGACGAAGGTCTCGCTCGCCGGCAGCGAGCTCGCGATCACCGATCACGAGCTCGCGCTCCCGTACGGCCAGCTGTTGCGGCTCGCGCTCGACCGCGCCGTCGTCCCGTCGGTCGTTCCGGGAACGACGGATGTCGCGCAGGCGCTGCGCGCGCTCGTCGATTGCCGGGCGCTCGGTGCCACGGTCGCGAAGAGCCTCGGCGCGACCACCGGCACGCTGTACGCGGTCGCCTGCGACGCGGCCATGGTCGAGGCGGCCGACGCGTTCTACGACAAGCTCGCCGCGATCGACGAGGCGCCGCTGTCACTCGCCCTGTCCGGCTCCGCGACCGCGGTCGATCGCGACGGCGATGGCACGATGGATGCGCTCGCGGCCGGCGAGTGGAGCGGCGGATTCGACCTCGGCGGGACACGCACGCCGTTCGGGGTGGCTACTTTCCAAGGCGCGAAGTGATAGACCGGTGCGTGCCATGGGGCCGCAGCCGCTCCTCATCTCGCACCTGCTCTCGATCGTCGGCTTCGCGATGGCGATCGTGCTGTTCGCGGTCGTGCTCGTGCAGCGCCGCGCGCCCGGGACGACGTTCGCGTGGCTGCTCGCGATCGTGCTGATCCCGTACGTCGGGGTCCCGCTGTACCTGATCTTCGGAGGCCGCAAGCTCGGCGTACGCAACAAGGCCCCGCTGCGCGAGCCGCCGGCGCGCGACGGCAACACGTTCGAGCTCTACACGACGGGCGAGGCGGCGTTCGCGGCGATCCTCGCGACGCTGCGGTCGGCGCAGCGGTCGATCCACGTCTCGACGCTGATCCTCGGCGCCGACGACGTCGGCGACGCCGTGCTCGAGGTGCTCGAGGCCAAGGCGAAGGCGGGCGTCGAGGTGTGCGTGCTGCTCGACTCGCTGTTCAAGCGCCGCGCCGGGCGCAAGACCATGCAGGAGCTGCAGCGCGCGGGCGGCCGCATCGCCTGGTTCATGCCGGTCTGGCACCTGCCGTTCCGCCGCCAGCTCCGCGCGAACCTCCGGCTGCACCGCAAGATCATCGTCGTCGACGGCGACACCGCGATCGTCGGCGGCATGAACCTCGCGCGCGAGTACATGGGGCCCACGCCGCTGCCGGGACGCTGGCGCGATCTGTCGGCGAAGATCCGCGGCCCTGCCGTCGGCGACATCGCGGCGGTGTTTCGCGCGGACTGGAAGTTCGCCGCGAAGGAAGATCTAGCCGACGGCACGCCGCCGCCGCGCGCCGGCCAGGCCAGGCTGCAGGTCGTCGGCTCCGGACCCGACGTCGCGGACGATCTGATCTACGACGCGTTCATCACCGCGGTGTTCGCGGCGAAGCGGCGGCTGTGGATCGCGACGCCGTACTTCGTGCCCGACGAGGCGCTGCTGCGCGCGCTCGTGCTCGCGGTGCGCCGCGGCGTCGACGTCCGCATCGTCGTGCCCGCGCGATCGAACCACCGCACGGCGGACTACGCCGGCGCCAGCTACCTGCGTGCGGTCGCCGCGGCGGGCGGCCGGATCTGCCTCTACCAGCCGACGATGCTGCACGCGAAGGCGATCCTCGTCGACGATGCGATCGCCGCGATCGGCAGCGCGAACCTCGACATGCGCAGCTTGTTTTTCAACTACGAGATCGCGCTGTTCGGCTCGTCGCGCGACGAGGTCGACGCGCTCGCCGGGTGGTTCCACACACTGTGGTCTGACTGCGGCGACCTCGCTCCGGCCGGCAAGACCCGCGTCGTCGTCGAGTCGGTCGCCCGGCTGATCGGCCCCCTCGAGTAGCCCCGGGTGGCTTACAATGGGCGGGTGCGGTTGTGGCTGTACCTGGTGTTGGTCGCAGGGTGCTCGTTCCAGCACGGCGCGGCGTCGCAGGACGGAATGCCGCCCGATGTCCCCGGCGTCCGCGACGCGCCGCCCGACACGCCGCCCGACATGGGCTCGGCGATGGCGACCGACACCGACGGCGACGGCGTGCCCGACACGACGGACAACTGTCCGACCGTCGCGAACGCCGACCAGGCCGACGAGGACAGCGATGGCAAGGGCGATGTCTGCGACAACTGTCCGCACCTGGCGAACACCGACCAGTCCGACGGGGACGGCGATGGCGTCGGCAACGTCTGCGATCCGAACCCGAGCACGGTCGGCGATCACATCGTGCTGTTCCTGCCGTTCAACAACACGAGCGAGGTCGCGGGCTGGAGCACCGCCGGCACCAACGCCGACTTCGTGGTCAGCGGCGGCAAGCTCGTGCAGCAGGGTGACAGCGACCTCGCGATCTTCTGGAACAACTCGATCAGCGCGAAGCGCGCGTGGGTGACGACGCACGTCAACTACCTCACGAACGGCACGTACCAGTTCCGCGGCGCTGCGATCATGACCGAGTTCCAGCGCCCGCCCGGGTTCGGCACCGGCGCCGGCTGCGGCGAGATGCGCGACACGCAGGCGAACAACGACAACCCGTTCTACACGTGGACCACCTACGACGGCGCGGGCTTCCTCAACCACATCCAGAGCGGCAGCGGCGCGAGCGTCGCGCCCGGGCACTCGGCGATCTACCAGGCGCGCGCCGATACCTCCGACAACCTGCACTGCGCGATCGGCGCGTCGACGACGTACGTCAACTTCATCGACACCGAGCCCGGCACCGGCGTCAACTTCAGCGTATGGGGCGTGACCGCGTCGTTCGACTACCTGATCGTGATCGATTGATCAGGTGATCGCCGACGCGTCGCCGAACCCGGGGCCGGGGTCATCACCGATCCAGATGCCGCGCGCGTCGAGCCACGCGTCGAACTCCGGCGTCGGCCGCTTGTGGAGCAGCCGGCGCAGCGTCGGGATGTCGTGGTAGCTCGTCGACTGGTAGTTGAGCATGATGTCGTCGCCGACCGGCAGCGACATCAGGTACGAGCAACCCGCGGCGCCGAGCAGCACCTTGAGCGACTCGAGCTCGTCCTGGCTCATCCGCGCGTGATACGTGAAGCAGGCGTCGCAGCCCATCGGCAGTCCGAGCAGCTTGCCCATGAAGTGATCCTCGAGCGCGGCGCGCGAGATCTGCGGCCCGTCCTCGAGGTACTCGGGACCGATGAAGCCGACGACCGTGTTGACGAGGAACGGCCGGTAGCGCCGCGCGAGCCCGTAGCAGCGCGCCTCGATCGTGACCTGGTCGGCGCCGTGGTGCGCCGCGCTCGACAGCGCGGAGCCCTGGCCGGTCTCGAAGTACATGCGGTTCGGCCCGCGCGTCGAGCCGCGCTCCTTCATCAGCGCCCACGCCTCGTCCAGCAGCTTCACGCTGATGCCGAACGCCTTGTTGCCGGCCTCGGTGCCCGCGAGCGACTGGAACATCAGGTCCATCGGGCAGCGATGCTGCTCGAGCGCCTTCATCTGCACCGTCACGTGCGACAGCACGCAGTGCTGCGTCGGGACCGCGTTGCGGCGGAGCACGTCGTCGATCGCCGTCAGGATCTCCGCCGTCGACTCCGGCGCGTCGGTGGCCGGGTTGACGCCGATCACCGCGTCGCCGCAGCCGTACGCGAGCCCCTCGCGCATCGACGCGAGGATGCCCTCGACGTCGTCGGTCGGGTGGTTCGGCTGGCAGCGCGACGACAGCCGGCCCGGCAGCCCGAGCGTCGAGTTCGCGCGCACGGCGACCTGGCACTTCGCGCCGACGGTCATCAGGTCGAAGTTCGACATCAGCTTCGCCGCGGCGGCCGCCATCTCGGGCGTGAGGCCCGGCGACACCGCACGCAGCGTCGGCCCGGTGGTCGCCACGTCGAGCAGCCACTCGCGAAACTGGCCGACCGTCAGGTGCGACACCGCGCGATACGCGCTGTCGTCGAGATCGTCCTCGACGACGCGCGTGACCTCGTCCTGCTCGTACGGCACGACGGGGTTGGCGCGCAGCTCGCCGAGCGTCACGTCCGCGAGCACGGCGCGCGCGGCGACCCGCTCGACCGCATCGCGCGCCGACACGCCGGCGAGATCGTCGCCGCTCTTGGGCGGGTTCGCCTTCGCGAGCACCTCCTTGACCGAGTCGAAGCGGTAGCGCACGCCCCGGATCGTCGATGCCAGCTGCACGGCCCGGCACTGTACCGAAATAAAACGCCGCCCGACGTCCACAGATCCAGAGACCTGCTTCGGTCGGGCGGCGGGGTGTAACTAACTAGCTAGGCTGTCGCGAGCTAGTGGTGCATGGGTTGTGCCGGCATCGTGACCGTCGCGGGAGGCGGCACGATCAGCTCGTCCAGATCGTCGACGTCCTCCGGAGACGCCGCGTAACCCGCGTGAGTCGTCGGCTTGACGCCCACGTGATGCGTCTGCACGAGTGTCCAGCCGAGCGCGCCGGCCACGAGCGTCGAGGCGACACCGATGAGGCCGAGCACGAGCGGCGCGCTGTCGTCGAGGTGTGCAAGATCGACGCTCGCCGAGTACCAGTTGCGGCCCATGATGACGCACGCGATCACGAACGCCGCGAGCGCCAGCACGTTGCAGCCGGCGTGGATGTAGCCGGTGCGGCGCGCCCTGGAGCGCGACGGCAGCGTCAGCAGATCGACGAGCCCGGGGATCGCGGCGACCGCCGCCATCACCACACCACCGAGGCTCGTCCAGAACGCGGCGCGATACCAGAACGGATCGCCGGTGCCGATGTGCGCCAGCAGCGCGACGACGGTCGCGACGTAGAGCGCGACCGGGAACGCGATCAGCATCGGGTGGATCGGGTGCCGGGCGACGGAAGCTTTCGTATACATGACCGCTTCTCCTCTCGACGGGAGCCGTCTGCACGCGATGTGCCTAGGGGACGCTCGAGCGAGGATCTCTCAGCCGAGCACGCCGTGCAGCGTGCCGAGCGTCGAGCGCGCGTGACGCCACATCATCACCGCGGCGGCACCAGCGCACGCGGCCCCGCCGGACAGCGTGGCGAGCATGACCGCGCGCCAGACGTCCGGCGAGTGCAAGCGCACGTAGAGCGGCCACACCTCGAGCACCGCCATCACGAGCGCGAACGCGGCGACCGCGGCGGGCAGCGCCGCCCAGCGCGCGCGCAGGAGCCCACCGCCGGCGGCGGCGAGCACGCCCGCGAGCGCGAGCACGCCCCACGGATCGGCGAGCACGTGATGGTCGGGCCCGGTGAAGAACAGCGACAGCATCGTCGCCGCACCGGTGTAGGCGGGACCGAGCAGCACGAGCGCGAGCGCGCTTGCCGACAGCTCGCCGCGCCGCCACGGCACGAGGAACGCGATCGCGCCCGCGTAGCAGACGAGCTGCGCGATCTGAAATGCGTCGGCCGGCCACGTCGCGACCGCGATCGCGTTCCACCCGGTGACCGACAGCAGCGAGCCGAGCACGATCGCGCGCGCCCACGGCAGCCGCGCGGCGAGCCCGACGAGCGCGATCACCGACAGCGCGATCTCGAGCCCGTTGTACGACGCGAGCCCCCCGCGCATCGAGCGCGCGATCAGGTACGGAAACGGCGCGAGCAGCAGCGTCGCGCTCCACGCGCGCAGCCGCGAGATCCGCGCACCGAACGGCGTGCGCACGCGCGCGTGCTCCCGCGCGAGCTGGCGCGGATCGCCGAGCCGGCGCGCGGCCTCGGCGACCGCCTCGGTCGCGGGCAGGCCGCCGGCGCGCAGCTCGTCGATCAGCGCGCGCAGGTGGTCCTCGATCTCGGCCAGGTCGCCGCGGGCGAGCTCGGCCTCGGCGGTCAGATCACGGCGGTACTGCGCGATCGCGTCCTCGATGTCGGTCATGCGGTCCTCCAGGCCTTCGCGAGGGCCGCGTGCACGACGTCCCATTGCCGGCGCTCCTCGGCGAGCGCGCGGCGGCCGTCGGGCCGCAGCCGGTAATAGCGGCGCTTGCGACCGGTGTCGCCGCGCTCCTCGTACGACTCGATGAGGCCCTGGTCCTCGAGCCGGTGGAGCACCGGATACAGCATGCCCTCCGACCACTCGAGCTCGCCGCCGGACAGCGCGCGCACCTCCTGGATGATCGCGTAGCCGTAGCTCGGCCCGCGCTGGAGGATCGCGAGCAGGAGCGGCGTCGCCGAGGCGGCGACGAGGTCCTTGCCGATCCTGTCCGGCGCCTTCGGGTGCCTCACAGGTCAATGCATAGAGCTGTTAGGTGTCATTGTCAAGCGTGAAACTCGCGTGATCGATGTGGCAACGCCGGGGACCTCCCGCAAGCTCCTGGCATGCGAATCGCGGCGATCTGGGTGGTGCTCGTGGGCGCCTGCGGCGGCCCGCAGCCGGCGGCGCGAAGTCCCGAGCAGCGCGTGCACGACACCGCGGTCGCGTTCGACGCGCTGCGCGCGGCGCGGTTCGTCGATGCCGAGCACGCCGCGGCCGGCGCGCTGGCGCTCGACCCGCGCAACGCGCAGGCCGCCGCGATCCACGCGCTCGCGACCTACCAGCAGGCCGGCGAGCAGCTCGTCGACGAGCTCGAGGCGGTGATCCACGACGCGGACGTGCTGAAGGCGTTCGATCACGAGCGCGGGCGCGCCGCGTGGCAGGCGTTCCTCGGCAAGCTCGACGTCGTCGATCACGACCTCGCGGTCGCCGCCGGCGACCCGGCGTTCTCGCTCGAGCTGTGCCTCGCGTGCTGGGAGCACGACTGGAACCACCGCGGCGGGATCGACGATCGCGACCGCCGGCTGTTCGAGATCGAGTACGACGGCGCCGGCCACGAGCTGCCCGCCGGCGATCCGCGGCGGCGGCCGACGTTCCGCTTCGACGCCGGCGACGTCCACTGGGCGCGCGCGATGGTCGATTTCCAGCGCGCGTTCGGCGAGCTGGTGCTCGCGTACCGGTGGTCGGAGCTCGACA
>JBLMXA010000564.1:0-2667 GCA_050257515.1 Acidobacteriota bacterium
ATCGCGAGCTCGACGACGCGCGCGCAGGTGTCGACGTCGCCGGCCCACCCCGCGGCCTCGGCGGTGATCTGGGCGACGAACGTGCGGCGGCGGCGGTTCGGCGGGCGATCGTGCGCGATCGCGAGCAGCCGGTCGCGCAGCGGCGGCCACGGCTCGTCCCTGTAGACGGCAATCAGCGCGATCATCAGCCCGGGCACGAACACCTGCTCCGCGCGCATCATGTCGGCCTCGTGCGCACGGACAAGCGCGCGATCCTTGCGCCACGACGTGCAGCGCGCTCGCGCGAACGTGCGATCGACGCGGGCTGCGGTCTGCCCGGCGACGAGCCGGTCGTACGAGCCACAGTTGCCCTCGAGCGCGGCCGCGCTCGAGTGCTCCCTCTCGTTCGAGCGCCGGCTCGGCGAGATCGCGATCGCCTCCTGGAGGCGCGCGATCGCGGGCTCGAGGTACCCGGCCTCGAGCAGCATGCGCCCGAGGTACTCGTGCGCCTCGCTCGAGTGCGGCGCGCGCGCGATCGCCTTGCGGTAGTGCGCGGCCGCCGCGATCGGGTTGCCGCCGTGCAGCTCGACGTGGCCGAGCGCGAGGTACGCGTCGGCGAGCTCTGGCGCGGCCGCGACCGCCTTGCGCGCGAGGTCGCCCGCGCGCGCGAGCGACTCCTCCGCCTCGTTGTTCGTGAAGAATGCCCGGCGCACGTCGATCATCGCGCGCGTCGCGAGGATGCGCGGATCCTCGGGATCGAGCACGTGCGCGCGCTCGATCTGCTCGGCCGCGAGGTTCGCGCGCTCGAGGCTGCGCCGGATGTTGTGGCGCGCCTGCATCATGATGTCGCGTGCCTCGAGCTTGCGATCGCGCTCGCCGCGCGGCGCGAGCGCCAGCCGCGACGTCAGCGCGGCGGCGATCTGGTCGGCCGCGGCGTCGACGCGGTCGATCGCGAGTGGCACGTCGAGCGCGAGCACCGGCTCGCCATCGCGCTCGGCGTGCACGACGAGGTTCGTTCCGACTTCGAGCCGCGCGACCAGCGCGCCCGGCTCGCCCTCGGCGACGCGTGGCAGGACGCGCAGGTGCGAGCGCTTCATCAGCCGTCCGAGCAGCTCGTCGTAGACCTCCTCGGCGAGGTACAGCCGCGCGTCGTCGCCGCGCGGCGCGAGCACGACGACGGTCGCGAGCTCGCCGTCGTCGCCGGTGGGCCGCTCTGGCGCCTGCGTCACGAGCCGCGCGCCGCGCGCCCACGGCGCGAGCTGCGCGCGCAGCTCGCTCGCGGTCGCGAGCCGCATCGCGCGATCGCGCGCGGTCGCGCGCGCGAGCACCTGCGCGAGCTCGCCGGGGAGCTCGTCGCCGGGCGCCGCGACGTGCTCGAGCGCCTGCTTGGCCGCGAGGATCGTCGTCGTACCGCCCTCGAACGCGCGGCGGCCGGTCACCATCTCGAGCAGGACGAGCCCGACCGCGTAGACGTCGGTCGCCGGCGTCGCCGGCTCGCCGCGCGCCTGCTCGGGCGCCATGTACGCCGGCGTGCCCGACGCCTCGCCTCGCCCGGCCGCACCGGCCGCGGCGATGCCGAAGTCGGCGAGCACGACGCGGCCGTCGCGCGCGAGCAGCACGTTGTCGGGCTTGATGTCGCGGTGGATGACGTCGGCGCCGTGCGCGGCGGCGAGGCCATCGCACACCGCGCACGCGATCGCGACCGCGTCGCCGAGCGGGATCCGCCGCTCGCGCGCGAGCCGCCGCGTCAGCGACTCGCCGTCGACGAGCTCCATCGTGCAGAACACGAGCCCGTCGGCGCGCGCGAGCTCGAACGTGCGCGCGACGTTGTGATGGGTGACCCGCCGCGCGAGCTTCACCTCGCTGCGGAACCGCTCGACCATCGCGGGATCGCGCGCGAGCTCGTCGCGGATCACCTTCAGCGCGACGATCTCGTCGAGCTCGCGGTCGCGCGCGCGATACACCGCGCCCATCCCGCCGACGCCGAGGCGCGCGAGGATGTCGTAGCGGCCGCCCAGCGTGCGGCCGCCGAGATCGTCCGCGATCACCGGCCGACCTCGAGCTCGAGCTGCTGCGCGAGCTGCAGCAGATGCTCGCGCGAGTTGACCGACGGGTCGTCGAGCACGCGGTCGAGCAGCAGCGCGAGGATGCGGCCGACCGCGGGGCCCGGCGTGATGGCGAGCGCGGCCATCACGTCCTTGCCGGTGACCGCGAGGTCCGCGGCGCCGAGTGGATCGCCGAGCACCGCGCGCGCGGCGTCCGCCAGCTCGGGCGCGACGGTCGCCCACAGCTCGCTCGCCGGCGCGCGCTTGTCTCGATCGAGCTCGGCGAGCAGCCGGCGCAGCTCCGGCTTGGTCCACACCGGCTCGCGCACCGCGGGCCACGCGCCGACGAGCTGCGCCGCGAGCTCGGCCTCGAGGTTGGACAGCTTGAGGTTCCGGCACACCACGACGACGCGGTGCGCGCTCGGCCGATCGAGGTGGCGCGGGTCGGCCTCGGCGCGCGCGAGCGGCACGAGCAGCGCGGCGAGCCGCACCGAGCGGGCCGCGCGATCGACGCGCACGAGCCAGCTGCCGGCGGGGTGCCGCTCGGGCAGGATCGTGCCGAGTATGCCCGTGCGCTCGGCGATCGCGCGCCCGCGCGACGGCTGGCGGGCGCCGAGCAGCTTGCGCAGCTCGTCGGCGACGC
>JBLMXA010000565.1:0-7684 GCA_050257515.1 Acidobacteriota bacterium
CCGATCTTCGACTCGATCTTGAACCGGTTGTTGAGCGTCTGACCGAGGTAGACCTCGTCGCCCTTCGGCGCGGCCCTGCGCTGCACCGGCCGCGAATGCCCGGGCTTCTGCGCCCCCGCATTCGGCTTCTGCGGATTGCCGCCGGCAGGCGTCTGCGCGCGCGGCTGCGTGCCGCGATTGCGATCCGCGCCGCCCACCGGAGGGGATGCCGCACGGCTCGCGGGCAAGCGGTACCCGCACACACCACAGAACCGAGCGTTCGGTTCCAGCGGCGAGCTGCACGAGGGGCAGTTCAAGGCGCACCCTTCCGCTTCATGCCCGGTTCAAATTCTCGCAGAAGTTTCGCGGGTTGGCACGTAGGTTCGGCCATTTTTGGCTAGCACTTCATCAGCAAGATCGCCAGCAAGACCAGCGCGGCGACCCCGCCGAGCGCGGGAACGACCCAGCGCGGTCGCGTGCGCTCGATCGCGGGCGGCGGCAGCGCCTCGATCGCGGCGTCGTCGCCGACGAACAGCCGGATGCGCGGGCCGCCCGGCCCGAACTCGATGTGGATCGGGACCGCCGGCGCGATCGGCGTCTCGGTGACGCGGTGGCCCTCGACGTAGGTGCCGTTCGAGCTGCCCAGGTCGACGAGCACCCAGCCGGTGTCGAGGGCGCGCAGCTCGGCGTGACGCGAGCTCGCGTCGATGTCGCGATGAGGGTCGAACGACACCTCGCAGTCCGGATGGCGGCCGAACCGGATCCGGGCGGTCGCCGGGAACTCCTGGCGCTGCCCGCGCCGCGAGCCCGCGACGTGATCGATGACCACCCTCACGCCCGCGCATGTTACCGCCCTCCGAGCACCCACGCGATCGCGCACGCGACCACCGCGATCCCCGCGATCAGCCACCACTCGAGCGCGCCGCTCGCGAGCCGGCGGGCGGCCGGCCCGGGCACGTCCTCGACCGGCAGCTCGGTCGCCGGCACCCGGATGCCGACGCGCGAGCGCAGCACGGCGTGCTGGCCGGTCACCGGGATCGACGGCGGCACGTCGGGCGTCGGCAGCCCGATCTTCGCCGCGAGCCTGCGCGCGACGTACGAGGTGTCGGTGAGCGCGCGGTCGCCCTCCTTCTGCGGATCGAACTCGCGGAACGTCGGCAGGTCGTCGTCGCCCGCAGGCGGACCGAGCCGCTCGCCGGCGACGTCGGCGACGATCGCGGTGATGTTGTCGAGGCCGCCGGCCGCGCGCGCCGCGGTCACCAGCAGCGCGCACGCCTCGGCGACCGTGTGCGGCTCGCTCATCAGCACCGCGAGCGCCGGATCGCCGACGAGGCCGTGCAGGCCGTCGCTGCACAGCAGCACGCGATCGCCGCGGCGCAGCTCGATGAGCGACAGCGACGGCTCGACGTCGGCACCGACGCCGAGCGCCTGCAGGATCGCCGAGCCCGCGCTCGCCGCCTCGTTCGCGCTGTGGCCAGCCGCGAGGAGCGCCGACGACAGCGACTGGTCGCGCGTCACCTGCACGAGCACGCCCTGGCGCAGCACGTACGCGCGCGAGTCGCCGACCGTCGCGATCACGAGCCGCGTGCCGACGACGCCCGCCGCCGACACCGTCGTGCCCATGCCCTTGAGGCCGGGCTCGCGCTTGGCCATCGCGTGGACCTCGTAGTTCGCGACGCGCGTCGCGCGGCGCAGCAGGCGCGCGAACACCTCCGGATCGCGGGTCGCCGGCGTCGCCTTCATCTCTCGCCACAGCACCTGCGCCGCGAGCTCGCTCGCGACCTCGCCGCCCTCGACGCCGCCCATCCCGTCGCACACGACGAGGAACGGGCCGCGCTCGGCGTTGGCGCGCCACGGCACGCCGACATCGACGAGCTCGCGGGTGTCGAGATCGCCGACGAGCAGGTGATCCTCGTTGTGCTCGCGGACCGAGCCGACGTCGCTGGCGCCGGCCACCGCGACGTGCAGATCGGTCATTTTTCGATCCGCAACAGCTGGTCGCCCATGCGCACGTGATCGCCGTGCTTGATCGGAGTCGGCTGCGTGACGCGGACGAACGTGCCGTTGGAGCTGCCGAGATCGGTCAGCAGCGCGCGCTTGCCGTCCCACGTCAGCGCGGCGTGGCGGCGCGACATGAACGCGTCGTCGCGGAACACGATGTCGCCCTCTTCGCGGCCGAGCACGACCTCCTCGCCCGCGAGGTGGCGGACGTCGCGCTGACCGCCCGACGGCAGCAGCTGCAGCAGCCTGCCCCACGGCTCGCGCGGCGGCGAGCCGAACAGCGCGACGCCGTGGCGGACGAGCGGCGCGGCCGTGCGCTCCTCGGGCGCGACGCGCTCGAAGCGCAGCACCTCGCGGCCGAGCAGGATGATCGCGCCGTCGACGAGCTCGGTCGGCTCGGTCGTCTTCCTGAACACGCCGTTGACCGTGTCGATGGGATGGACCGTGACGTTGCCGTCGCTGCCGCGCGCGATGCGCGCGTGCTGGCGCGCGAGGAAGCGATCCTCGTCGAACGCGATGTCGGCGCCGGCGCGGCCGACGATCGTGTCCTCCGACGTCAGCGAGAAGCGCTGGCCGTCGCTGCCATCGCGGTTGACGAGCACCGCGCTGCCCCACGCACCGGCGGGACGCGGCCCGGTGATCGGCGTCGCCGACGGGCGCATCGCGGGCGCCGGGGCGGGCGTGCCGACCACCGCGGCGCGCGCGCCCTCGGGCTGCGCGAGCGTGCCCGCCATCGGATCGACGCCGAGCGCGGCGGCATTGACGATCACCGGCGGCGGCCGCGACGGCTGGCGCGCGCGCTGGCTCGGATCGGTCGGCACGATGCCCTGCATGTGCAGGCCGCACTGCTGGCAGTACGCGAACGTCATCGGCGTCAGCGTGCCGCAGCGCGGGCACGTGATCGTGCTGCCCTGCGCGACGCGCGGCGGCGACGCGTCGGGACCGCGCGGCGGCGGCGGCAGCGGCGTCGGCGCGAGCGCGGGATTGGGCAGCGCGCCGGGCGCGGGCAGCGTCGGGCCGCTCGGCATCACCGGACCGCCGGGCATCATCGGCCCCGGCATCATCGGGCCGGGCATCGGGGCCGGCATCGCCATCGGTCCCGGCGGCGGCATCGCGAGCGGACCCGGCGGCGCCATCATCGGCGCGCCGATCGCCGGCGACCCGGGGGTGGTGGCGCCGAGCGCGCTACCGCACTGCCGGCAGAACTTCATGCCGGGAGGGTTCTCGCCGCGGCAGACGTTGCAGATCGCGGGCAACCCGCCGGCGATCGCGGGAGTCTGCGGAGCAGCAGCGAGCGCGCTGCCGCAGTTCAGGCAGAACGACGAACCCACCGGGCTTTCGTGGCCACAGACGGAACAACGCATCACACCCCTCTGCCACCGAGTTTCTCGAAAACTTCGACGATAAGGAATGGCGTGGAGCGGGTTTGCAACGTGCAGAGCGGCTTGCTAAGACCGGTCCCCCGCATGGGAAAGTCCGCCTGGCTCCTCGTGATCGCGTGCGCGCTGGCCGCGTGCGTCGATACCGCCGTCAGGACCGCACCGTACCGGCTGCGTCCGGATAGCGCCGATCCGGGGTCGCTCAAGGGCCCGTTCACCGGCCGCGTCGTCGATTCGACGACGCACGCGCCGATCGCCGGCGCGCTCGTCTACGCCGCGTGGACGCTCGAGCGCGGCACCGCGCTGCTCGAGCCGGCCGGCGCCAAGGAGTTCGTCGGCTCGACCGACGCCGCGGGCAACTACAAGGTTCCCGCGCTCGGCTCGGTACCGACCGGCGCGCGCGTCACCGATTTCACGCTGCTCGTCTACAAGCGCGGCTACATCGCGTACCGCAGCGATCGCCGGTTCTCCGATCTCGGCCCGCGCATGGACTTCGCGCAGGAGGACAACCAGGTGCTGCTCGAGCGCTGGCGCAACGATCTCTCGCACGCGCGCCACCTGCGGTTCGTCGGCTCGGGTACCGCGGTCGCGGCGCTGACCAGCTGGGAGCTCGCCGACGCGAGCGCCGAGCTCGAGGGCAACCGGCCCAGCGGCGAGCAGCTGCGTCCCGGCCGCGGCGAAGGCCCCTACGTCGTCGCCGCACAGCTGTTGACCGAGGGCGACATCAAGTCGCGCACGAAGTACGACGGCTCGTTCGAGACCGGCCCGCTCGCCGACGAGCCCGACACCGCGAGCTACTCGTCGCAGCACTTCAAGGCGCTCGGCCGGCCCGAGACGTGGGACGTCGCGATCCGCGTGTGGCGCCTCGATCCGGGCAAGGCGCAGAGCCGCTACGACGAGCTGCTGACGACGCTGCCGGGGATCCAGGAGAAGGACGAGATCGCGAGCCGCTCGTTCGTCGCGAACGAGAACGAGATCCGCGGCGTCGGCTTCCTCGACGGCCCGCGCGGCGTCGTCGTGCTGATCACGTGCGGATCGCAGCAGTGCGTGTCGCAGGACGACTCGGTCGCGCTCGCGCACACCGTCTACAGCAGGCTCAAGCAGCTCGTGCCGACGACGCACGGAGGGGTCAAGCCGTGAGAAAGCAGCTCGCGGCCGTCCTCGCGCTGGCGCTCGCCGCCGGCAGCGCGGAGGCGTGGGAGCCCGAGACCACGCAGGCCGGGCTCGCCGAGCAGGCCGCGCTGAGCTCGCGCCTGCACAAGCGGCTCGTCACGCTCGGCTTCTCCGGCGGCCTGTTCGAGGCGCTGACGATCCCGCCGGCGGACGCGCCCGCGCTGATCTCGGATCTCAAGCTGCTGGCGCCGAGCCACGGCATGGTGCCCGACGCGCGCGGCCGGCAGAGCGCGCTCGCGTGGCTCGCCGCGGGCGCCGCGCTCGCCGACGTGCCCGCGAAGAACGGCGCGAACCACTTCTTCGACGTGACGAACGGTGAGGGCTGGCGGCGGCCCGAGCGCGGCCTGATCGGCGCGCTCACCGACGATGTCCGCCAAGCGATTGGCCGCGCCGACCTGCCCGCGCGCGGTGTCGCCGCGCCGGACTGGGTCGTGTCGAAGGACAACCCGTTCAACCTGGCCGCGTTCCTCGACCATTACGCGAAGGCGGTCAGCGCCGCCACGCCCGGCGAGCGATCGCGCCACATGGCGGCCGCGCTGATCGCCGCGGGCGCGATGCTGCACGTGCTCGGCGATCTCGGCGCGCCGTCGCGCGTGCGCGGCGACGAGGCCGCGCACCTGCAGCCGCTCGGCGGCGGTCCCGACGATCTCGGCTCGCGCTTCGAGCGGATCGCCGCGCTCGCGTTCGGCCGGCTCGGCGTGCCGGCGCCATCGCGCGTCGTCACGCGCGCGCACCTGCGCGACTTCTTCACCGCGCCCGGCGGCAAGGGCCTCGCCGACGAGATCGCGAACGGCTACTTCTCGCCGGGGACGCTGCCCGAGCCGGCGCGCGTCGGCCCGGACGTCCATCCGCGCCTCCAGCTCGCGCTACCGGCACTGCCGCCGCGCCTCAACCTGATGGCGGCGAGCCGCGACGACGGCACCACGTTGCGCGACGCCAAGGGCACGTGCCTCGCGCGCTACAAGGTCGCGCACAACGTCGTGTCGTTCTCGCTCGACGACGACTGCATGCTCGAGCAGGTCACGCAGATCCTGCCCGAGGTCGCCGCGTACGAGACCGGCCTGCTCGACTTCCTGCTGCGCGGCGAGCTCACGATCAAGGTCGGCCCGACCGTCGTCGTGTCCGGCAAGGGCCTCGGCGTCGGCTCGGTCGACGTGCTCGTCGAGGACGAGCGCGGCGTGCGCACGAAGCTCGGCTCGGCGCAGACGTTGCTGGCGCGCGGCGGTGACGCTCCCGTCGAGCTCGTGCGGGTGCCGCTCCCGGCGGCCGGCACGCGGATCGTCGCGGTGTTCCGCGGCGCCGATCAGACCGGCGAGCCGATCGTCGCGGTCGGCGCGACCCCGCTCGCGGCGCGCTAGAATCGAGCATGGCCAGGAAGCGCGCGGACGACCTCGATCCGCTGGATCGCGTGCTGACCGCGCTCGACGACGCGCCGCCCGGGCTGCACGACGTCGATCCGCCGGCCGACGAGCTGCCGCCCGGCCTGCCGGACCCGCTGATCGAGCTGTACGCGCGCTGCGACGGCGCGCGGCTGTTCGTCGACACGCTCGAGCTGGTCGCGTCACGCGACGTGCGGTTCGACAACGGTCGCTGGCGGTTCGCGCTCGTCGAGGGCGACCCGGTCACGCTCGATCATCACGGCAAGGTGTGGCGGTTCGACCCGTCGATCGAGGACGACGTCTGCGACGGCACGCGGCTCGATCGCTGGCTCGCCGGCCAGGTCGACGCGATCGGCGAGCTGTTCGACGGCGACGGCGAGTATGCCGACGACGTGTTCGACGAGGACGGCGAGATCCTCGTCGACGTCCGCGAGCGCATGCTGCGCGCGCAGATCAAGCGCGATGCCGCCGCGCCGGCGCCGCGGTGGCGGCTCGCCCACGTGCTGATCGAGCAGGGCGCGACCGAGAACGCGCGCGATCAGCTCGAGCAGGTGGTCGCCGACGATCCGGCGTTCGCGTGGGCATGGCTCGATCTCGCGCGCGTGTCGGAGCGGCTCGGCGAGATCGGCGGCGCGATCGACGAGGCGAGGATGGCAGCCGACGTCGCCGAGGGCGTGCAGCACCCGCAGGCCGGCTACTTCTGGTCGCAGGTCGCGCGCCTCGCCGCGCGCGCCGGCGACGGCATGACCCGCGCCGAGGCGGCGACGAAGGCGTCGCTGCTCGCGCCCGGCCTCAAGCGGGCGCAGATCGAGGGCGCGAAGGAGCGGCTCGATGCCGGGGACACCGCGAGCGCGAAGGGGCTCGTCGAGCTGCTGCGCGCGGTGTGGCCGCGCGATCTCGAGGTGCTCGAGCTCGCGAAGCGGCTGTGACCCGGAAATAGGGCATAGGCAACAGGGAACCGAGAGGTGAGAAGCTTCTGATCCGGAACTTCTCAGCTCTCGGTTCGCGGTTGCCTATTCCCTATTCTCTTGGCTACCGGAACACGGCCTGATCAGCCGGGATTCCTCGAGCCTCGAGCTCCTGGTAGAAGCGCGGCACCGCGCCGGTCGCGACGAAGTTGCCGTTCTGGTACTGGAACACGATCTGCGTCTCGAACGTCGTGTCCGACACGCCGGTGACTTCCTCGATCGAGTGCACCTTGATCGTGCCGTCGGCGTGACGCGCGACGTGCAGCACGATCTCGAACGCGGTCGCGCACAGCTCGCGCAGCGGCGCGTCGGAGCCGCCGTGGTTGGTCGCGCGCACGAGCGTCGCGAGCCGGTTGAGCGTCGCGTTCGAGCCCTCGCCGGTCATGCCGACGATCGCGCCGTCGATCGACGAGTTGAGCGCCGACACCAGCGACATCGCCTCGCGGCCGCGCACCTCGCCGACGACGAGGCGGTCGGGGCCGAGCCGCAGCGCGGTATCGAGCAGCGCCGCGAGATCGATCGCCCCGCCCTTGCCGGTGGCGGGCCGGGTCTCGAGCTGGATCCACTCGTCGCGTGCGATCGAGAGCTCGGAGACCTCCTCGATCGACACGACGCGCTCGCCCGCCGGCGCCGCACCCGCGAGCGCCGCGAGCACCGTCGTCTTGCCCGAGCCCGGGCCGCCGCACACCAGGACGTTGCGGCGCGCGGTGACGCACGTGCTCAGGAAGTCGGCCATGCCCGCCGACAGCGCGCCCTGCGACACGAGCTCCGACAGCTGCGGCATCTGCGCCGCCGGCTTCTTCAG
>JBLMXA010000566.1:0-5408 GCA_050257515.1 Acidobacteriota bacterium
ATGGCCGACCAGCGCAAGCCCGCGGCCGCCGCGCCCGCGGAAGCCAAGGCCGAGGCCGCGCCGAAGAAGAGGGCTTCCGGTAAGAAGAAGTAGTGCCCGAGCTCCCCGACGTCACGGTCTACGTCGAGCGCCTGCGCGCGCGGATCGTCGGCCAGCCGATCGAGGGGATCCGGATCGCGAGCCCGTTCGTGCTGCGCAGCGTGGCGCCGTCGCCGCGCGAGCTCGTCGGCGCGGAGGTCACGAGCGTCGAGCGGCTCGGCAAGCGCATCGTGATCGGCGTGCAAGGCGATCGCTACGTCGTCATCCACCTGATGATCGCGGGGCGCCTGCGCTGGAAGGAGCGGCGCGCGAAGCTGCCCGGCAAGCTCGCGCTCGCCGGCTTCGACTTCCCGACCGGCACGCTCGTGTTCACCGAGGCCAGCGGCAAGAAGCGCGCGTCGCTGCACGTCGTCGCCGGGCGCGCGGGGCTCGCCGACTTCGATCGCGGCGGCCTCGACGTGATGGCGGCGACGCCGGCGCAGTTCGCCGAGCGGCTGCGCAGCGAGCGCCACACCGTCAAGCGCGCGCTCACCGATCCGACGCTGTTCGACGGCATCGGCAACGCGTACTCCGACGAGATCCTGCACGCCGCGAAGCTGTCGCCGTTTCGCGTGACGACGGCGATGGCCGACGACGAGATCGCGCGGCTCCATGCCGCGTGCCGGCAAACGCTCGCGCGGTGGGTCGAGCTCCTGCGCGAGGAAGTCGCCGATGGCTTCCCCGACAAGGTCACGGCGTTCCGCCCCGAGATGGCCGTCCACGGCAAGTACGGTCAGCCGTGCCCGGTGTGTGGCACGAAGGTGCAGCGCATCGTCTACGCGGACAACGAGGCGAACTACTGCCCGACGTGCCAGACGGAAGGCCGGCTGCTCGCCGACCGCTCGCTGTCGCGCCTGCTCAAGGATGACTGGCCGAAGACCCTGGAAGAGCTGGAGGAGCGCAAGCGCGCGCGCAAGTAGCCCGGATCAGATCGATGACAGGTGTCGTGCGTTTGCGACGACCATGAGGAAGAGTCTCGCTGGCGTGCTGCTGGCCGCGGCGCTGGTCGCGTGTGGTCCGAAGCACAGCTCGTTCGTCAAGGTCGACCACGTCGCGCTCGGCCGGGTGGTCGTGTACCGCAACGGCGTCGCGTTCTACGAGCGGCGAGCGACGGTGTCGGGTGGAGCGCTGACGGTCAGCGTGCCGCGCGACCGCGTCGACGACTTCCTGAAGTCGTTGACCGTCGTCGACGCGATCACCGGCAAGCCGTTGCCGGTCTCGATCCCGCGGCAGCAGGCCGACGACGGCCCGTACCTGGTGATGAAGCTGCAGCTGCCGAGCAAGGACAAGGCCGATGTCGTGCTGACGTACGTCACCGAGTCGCCGGCCTGGAAGCCGAGCTACCGGGTCGTCGTCGGCGACAAGGGCAAGGTGATGCTCGAGGGCTGGGCGATCGTCGACAACACGAGCGGCGAGGACTGGAAGGGCGTGATGGTCGGCGTCGGCAGCTCGTCGGCGCTGTCGTTCAAGTACGACCTGTGGAGCGTGCGTTCGGTGCAGCGCGAGACGCTCGCGAACGAGGAGCGCTTCGCGATCGCGCCACCGACGGGGGTGTCGCCGTTCGGCGGCACGAAGGCGGCCGAGACCGGCGAGGCCGTGCTCACCGAGCTCGACGATGGCGAGATCCGGCGGCCCGACGGTCACCCCGAGCAGGACAAGTCGAAGCGCGTCGCGAGCAAGGCCGATGACGAGGACGCGGCACGGCCGGCGAAGAGGCCGCGCGTGCAGCCGGCCCCGGTCGCGACGTCGGCGCCGATGTCGCGCGGCCGCGGCGGCGGCGGCGGCAGGTACCACACCGAGTCGATCGAGGCCGAGGAACCGGCGACCGGCGCGGCGATGACCCCGCCCGCCGACCTGCGCGACACCCGCATCGCCACCGGTGACGCGAAGATGCGCCAGCTCGCGCAGCAGGTCGCGCACGACGACAAGACGATCGTCGTCGAGGCGTACGCCGACGGCAGCCGCAGCGACGCGACGAACCGCGCGAACGATCGCGCGAACATCGTCAAGAACGAGCTGATCGATCAGGGCGTCGCGCCGGCGCGCATCAAGATCGTCACCCACGTCGAGCCCGGCAACGCCGAGCGCGTGCGGCTCGTCGCGCAGGCGGCGAGCCAGGCGGAGCAGCAGCAGCGCACGGCGAAGCCGCTCGACGCCGACATGCAGCCGGTCGGCGAGAGCAACTTCGCGAGCACGACGCCGATGACCGTCGAGAAGGGCTCGTCGGCGATGGTGTCGATGGTGCGCTCGGAGACCGACGGCGAGGTCGTCTACCTCTACGACGCCGAGAGCGAGCGCGGCAACGATCACTTCGCGTTCCGCGCGGTGCGCTTCCGCAACCCGACCGACTCGACGCTCGAGACCGGGCCCGTCACCGTCTACGGCAACGAGCGGTTCATCGGCGAGGGCCTGACCGAGCCGATCGCGCCGAAGTCGCTCGCCGTCGTGCCGTACGCGCTCGATCGGCAGATCGTCGTCGATCGCACCGACGGCGACGACGACAAGCTCGCGAAGCTCGTCACCCTGCAGCGCGGGGTCCTCACCGCCGAGGTCCAGCACATCAAGCATCGCCACCTCGTGATCACGAACCGGCTGATGCAGCCGGCGAAGGTCTACATCCGCCACACGGTGGGGAAGGGCTGGAACCTGATCGCGTCGCCGCCGCGCGACGAGCGAGTCGGCGACTCCCACCTGTTCGAGGTCGACGTCCCGGCCGGCGGCAAGCAGGACGTCGAGATCGCCGAGGCGACCCCGGTCCAGCGCACGCTCGATCTCAGCGCGGACGTCTCGCTCGACATGATGAAGGTCTACGTCGAGGCTCCGGAGGGCTCGCCCGAGCTCAAGGAACAGCTGAAGAAGCTGCTCGCGATCCACAGGAAGCTCGTCGATCTCACGGAGGCCCAGCAGAGCATGCGCCGCCGGCTCGACGACTACCGCCAGCGCATGGACGAGCTGCACGGCCAGATCCTCACGCTCCAGGCAGTGAAGACCGGCGGCGAGCTGATGGTCCACCTCAAGGACAAGATGAAGGAGATCTCCGAGCGCGTGCAGAAGGAGACGATCGCGGTCGTCGATACCGAGGAGAAGATCATGCTGGCGCGCGTCGAGTTCCAGGACTCGCTCGCCGACATGACTTTGCCGGACGCGCTCGCGAAGAAGTGATAGCTTGTGGCCGTGAAGGCCCGGATCGGCGCAGTGATCCTCCTCACGGCCTGCAGCAGCGGGCCGAGCAAGCCCAAGGACGCGGCGATCGACGTCCCTGTCGACGCCGCGTGGGTGCAGTTCACCGGCGAGTACGTCGACTGGGATTCGACCGACACGAGCTTCTGCGGGATCTTCAACGCGACGTTCCAGGTCCACGGCGAGCCGGCGCGCGTCGATCAGACGAACCCGAACGGTCGCTTCATGCTGAACGTCGCGCCCGACACCCAGACGCGCGTCGACATCACGCCGCCGACCGCGAACTCGGAGTGCCTGCAGCCGACGAGCAACTACACGATGCCCGGGATCGCGATCGCCGATCCGGCGGTGATCGCCACCGGCCAGCTGCTCAGCCTGCGCGACTTCTCGGTCGCCCGCGCCGCGACGATCGAGAGCAACTACGGCACGCTCGATCCGAGCAAGGGCCACGTGTTCGTCCATGTCGACGGCAACCAGCGCAGTGTCTCGCTGTCGCTCGCGTCGACGGTGCAGCTCGCGTGGAACGGTACGACGTGGACGACCGGCGACACCGGCGTGAACGTGTTCTTCATGAACGTGCCGGTCGGCACGACCACCGTGATGATGACGAGCGCGACCGGCACGACGACCGTGCCGGTCGAGGCCGGCACGATCACGTACGTCACGCTGGTCGGAAACTAGCGCGCCGGGACGACGTGGACGTGCACCGCGCGCAGCGGCTGCACGTGCGGATGCGATAGGTAGTCGGCCGACATCAGCACGAACATCATTCCGAACACCGCGACGATCACCGGGATCGTGCGCGGGCGTAGCCACGACCACCGCGCGGCGAGCCACAGCTGCAGATCGCCGAGCATCACCAGCACGCGACTTCCGGGGTCGCGAGGCATCACGCGCGCGACAGGAAACTCCGCCGGACCGTGATCGAAGAGCACGATCTCATGATTCACGGCTCCGCCGGCGTGCGCTAGTTCTTTGGTCTTGCGCGATCTCGCGCGCAGCACGCGCGTGTAGGAAAGGGTGCGCTTGCGCAGCGCGCGAGGCCGCGGGAGGCAGCCCGGCCCGATCACGTCAGCTCCGGCGCGGCCTGTCCGCGCTCGCCGAAGGTTCCGTTCTGCTGGTAGCGCTTGCGCTGCAGCTTGTTGAGCGTGACGCGAGCCTTCCAGCCGAAGTACGCGCGCGTGAACGTCAGCATGTTGTTGCGATCGTAGTACGGATTCTTGAGGCCGCCGATCGTGACGAGCGCGAGCACCTGCTCCGCGACCGACACCGGGCAGCCCTCGAGCCGGATCACGTCGCCGCCGCCGAGCTTCTTGCGCGCGCCCGCGAGCTTTGCGAACACGTCCTCGCTGCGCGCCTCGTGCGGATCTTTCGTCGAGCGAGGCTTGTAGAGGTTCTCGATCGCGACGGGCTTGCCGTGGATCTCGCCCTTCCAGTCGGCGCAGTCGCCGATGAACACGACCTTCTCGCCGGGCTTCGCCGGGATCTGGCCGTCGTACTTGCCGAACACGACGTGCATGTGCGGCATCTTCTGATCGGTCTCCTTGTCGAACACGCGGAGGATCTCGATCGCCTCCTCGATCGCGCCCGGGCAGCCGCCCCAGCAGTAATCGCCGTGCTCGGCCTCGGGCGGCGGGCCGGCGTACGCCGACACGTGCGTGCCCTCGAAGTACTTCTCGACGCGGATCAGGCCGACCTTGAAGCCCTTCGCGCGCGCCTTCGCCTCGGCGAGCGTGACGTCGCCGGTGATCTCGATGTTCTGCAGATCCGTCGTGCCGAAGCCGTGCTCGGCGGCGAGCCGGATGTGATCGACGCTCCTCGGATCGAGGCCGATGATCGTCGAGCACACGCTGTCGAACGCGACCTGGCTGTTGCCCATGATGATCATGCCGAGGTCGAACGGCGTCGGCGTCAGCATGCGGCCCTCGCCGGCGGTGATGCCGTCGATCGCGATGAACTGCGGCTGGATGATGTGCTGGAGGTCGGCGATCTTCTCGTTGAGCCGGTGATCGTGATCGATCAGGCGGTGACGGTCGTCCTGGATGCCGATGTAGTTCTTCAGCGAGAACGTCACGGTCGGCCACGGGTGCGCCTTGAACTTGGGGCAGTTGACGAAGAAGTCGGCGCGCGCGATCGGCTCGGGCGTGAAG
>JBLMXA010000567.1:0-3581 GCA_050257515.1 Acidobacteriota bacterium
GCGGCCGGCAAGATCAAGCACGTCGTGGTGATCGTGAAAGAGAACCACACGTTCGACAACTACTTCGGCTCGTTCCCCGGCGCGGACGGCATCTCGCAGATCACGCTGGCGGGCGGCACCACGATCACGCCGCCGCACGCGCCGGACTCGACGCCGCGCGACCTGTGCCACGCGCACAGCTGCGCGCTCCAGGATCTGTCGGGGGACTGGCTCGGCGTGTCCGGCGCGTCGCAGAACGGCGACAACCTGGCGTTCGCGCAGTACCAAGAGAGCGACATCCCGAACTACTGGCAGTACGCGCGTCACTACACGCTCGGCGATCGATTCTTCGCGAACGTGCTCGGCCCGAGCTTCCCCGGCCACACGTTCGTGCTGGCCGCGCAGGCCGGGTGGGCGTCGGGCAACCCGAACACGCAGATCTATCATCCGTACTGGGGCTGCGATCAGGACTCGAGCACGCTCGTCGACGTCGAGGACGCGGCGACGTGCACGACGCGGCAGGTGTTCCCGTGCTTCCAGATCCCGAGCGTGCCGGACGTGCTGCCGAGCGGCGTCGACTGGAAGTTCTACGGCACGAACTTCTACTTGCTGCCGGAGATCTGGTCGATGTTCGACGCGATCGACGGCGTGCGTAACGGTCCCGGGTGGTCGCACGTCGTCAACGCGAACCAGTTCGACAGCGACGTCCAGAACGGCACGCTGCCCGCGGTGTCGTGGCTCGTCGATCAGGATCTCGACGACGAGCACCCGCAGGTCGGCAGCGTGTGCGCCGGCGAGAACTGGACGGTCGGCCACATCAACGCGCTCATGCAGAGCGCGTACTGGCAGGACACCGCGATCATCTTCACGATGGACGATTTCGGCGGCTGGTACGATCACGTGACGCCGCCGCGCAAGTACGGCTGCGACCCCGCTGCCCCCTACGGCCTTGGGTTCCGGCTGCCGCTGATCGTGATCTCGCCGTACGCGAAGCCCGGCATCTTCCACGAGGTCTCGGAGCAGGCGAGCATCCCGCGGTTCATCGAGGAGGTGTTCGGCGCGCCGGCGCTGTCGACGATCGATCCCGCGGCGCAGGACGGCCAGGCGAACGACCTGATGGGCGCGTTCGACTTCAACCAGACACCGCTTCCGCCGCTCGTGTTGCAGACGCGCACTTGTCTGTAACGATAGCGGGATGGCCCGAGCCATCCTCGTCGCTGCAATCGGAACGGTCGCGGCGTGCGCGCCGGCGAACGCCGATCCGAAGCATCTCGATTCGGTCGTCATCGACGGCGTCACGCACGTCAAGCAGGAGCCGGACTTCTGCGGCGAGGCGTGCGTCGAGATGTGGGCGCGCCACCTCGGCATGCACTACGACCAGGACGACGTGTTCGACGAGACCGGGCTCGATCCGGCGCTCGGCCGCGGCGCGTACACGCCCGATCTCGTGCGCGCGGTCAAGCGGCTCGGCTTCGCGCCACCGAACATCTACACCCTCGTCGATCCCGCGCACGCGCAGCCCGCGCTCGATCGCGAGCTCGGCAAGCTACACGCCGATCTCGAGCGCGGCGTCGCGAGCATCGTGTGCATGCACTACAACGATCAGCCGCACACGACCGAGCACTTCCGGCTCGTCGTCGGGTTCGACGCCGACAAGGACGAGGTGATCTACCAGGAGCCCGCCGAGGACCACGGCGGCTACCGGCGGATGAGCCGCGCGCTGTTCGAGAAGCTGTGGCAGCTGCCGTCGACGGATCCGCGCAAGCGCGTGCTCGTGCGCATCCCGCTGGTCGTCGACAAGCTCGCGCAGCCGGCGCGGCCCGCCGGTTTCACGCCCGCCGCCTACGTCCAGCACGTGATGGCGTTGCGCGACCGGCTCGGCGACACGCTCGGCAAGCTCAGCGTGCGCGTCGAGGAGCCGTTCGTCGTGATCGGCGATGCCGGCGACGCGGCGCTCGCGCGCGACGCGCGCACCGTGCGGTGGGCCGCCGATCACCTCGAGCGCGACTTCTTCGGCCATCGCCCGGCGAAGATCCTCGACATCTACCTGTTCCACGACGCCGCGAGCTACGAGCGCGGCGTCAAGGCGCTCACCGGCGAGGCGCCCGACACGCCGTACGGGTTCTACTCGCGCACGCACGGCGGGCTGTTCATGAACATCGCGACCGGCGGCGGCACGCTCGTCCACGAGATCGTGCACCCGTACGTCGAGGCCGACTTCCCGGGCGCACCGGCGTGGCTCAACGAGGGCCTCGGCTCGCTGTTCGAGCAGAGCGCCGAGAAGGCCGGCCACATCGTCGGCCTGCCGAACTGGCGGCTCGCCGGGCTGCAGCAGGCCCTCGCGCGCGGCGACGTGCCGAGCTTCCGCGCGCTCGCGCAGCTCTCCGACGACGCGTTCTACGCCGACGACAGCGGCGTCCACTACGCCGAGGCGCGCTACCTGCTGTTCTACCTGCAGGAGCAGGGCAAGCTGCGCGACTTCTACCGCGCGTTCCGCGCGTCGCGCGCCAAGGATCCGAGCGGCTACGCGACGCTGGTGTCGACGCTCGGCGAGCGCGACATGGACGCGTTCCGCGCGCGGTGGGAACAGTTCGTCGGCAAGCTGCGGTTCCGCGGCTAGTCAGAACGCGCACGGATTCTCGGCCGCCGGGCAGCCGCCGCCGGAGCGCGGAGTCGCGCCGCCGGCGCCGATGCCGCACCACGCCGGCAGCGACGCGGGCAGGCCGGTCGTCTTGTACGGCGAGTCGCCGGGCGCGAGCCAGTACGGGTGCTGGAACGCGAACTCCCAGATGCCGGCGTACGCCGACTCGCCGGGCGGCGCGGTCACCGGCGGCTCGACGTGGCCGCAGTTGTGAATGCACTCGACGAAGAAGTGGCCGTCGCGCGTCAGGTCCTGCTCGAGCGTGTGCGACGCGACCGAGAAGTCCATGCCGACGCCGAGGCAGCCGAGGATGTCCTTGACGCCATCCATCGCCGGCGGGCCATCGCCGCCCCACAGCACGACGCCGGGCAGCTTGTGCGCGGCGCCGTTCCACGGCTTGATGATCGTGTCGCCGACGCCGCCCGACAGCGAGATGAACGACGCGAGCGTCGTGCTGCGCGCCTGCGCGAGCTGATCGGTGAACAGCGCGCCGGCGCTGACGCCGACCGTCGACACGCAGCTCGTGTTGACCGAGAACTGCTGCTCGACGCACGACAGCATGTCGTCGAAGAACGTGAATTCCTGCTGCATGCGCGCGTCGGTCTGCGTGATGTCGAACGGCCAGTGCGTGTTGAACGAGGTGCCGAACACGTCGGCACCGACGTCGTCGGGGACGACCGCGATGAACCGCTGGTCGTCGACCGCGGCCTGCACCTCGCCCTTGCTGATGAAGCCGTTCGAGCTGCCGCCGAGCCAGTACCACATGAAGATGACGGGGTAGTGCTCGCCGGCGACCGGCATCGTCGGCAGCACGAGCTGGAACGTGCGCGTCGTGCCCGAGGTGGTGATCGTGTTCTCGCCGGCGACGAGCGTCGGGCAGCTCGTCGCGAGCGGCGGCGCGGTCGGCGTCGCCGCGCCAGGCGGCGGCGGCGCCTGACACAGGAAGCGATAGGTGCGCGCG
>JBLMXA010000568.1:0-7467 GCA_050257515.1 Acidobacteriota bacterium
GGCGAGGACGACGTCGCGATCGCGATGGGCTGGGCGCTCGACGCCGCGTCGCTCGCGCGCGATGCCGCGGCCGCCGACGGCAGTGGCCCGCGGCTGCGCGCCGGCGCGAAGACGGGCATCGCGACCGCCGCCGACGCCGAGTCCCCTGCGGGGATTCCCTCGTCCCTCGGCAGCGCGCGCGTGCCGCAGGAGGCGATCGACGAGGCGAAGGCGCTCGCACGCGAGGCATCGCCGGATCGCCCGCTGTTCGTGGGCGCCGCCGGCCGGCTGACCAGCAACCTGTACGCGCTGCGCGAGGTGCCGTCGCCGAGGCGGATCGGCCGGCGCAGCCGCGTGATCGAGGTCGTCGGGCCGCGCGGGTTCGAGGATCGCGATCGCGCGCGGCTCGAGCGCCGCGGCAAGTTCGTCGGCCGCACCGCGCAGCTCGCGGATCTCGAGGCGTGGTTCGCGCGCGCGGTGGCCGCGGATCGCCGGCTGACCGCGCTGATCTCCGGCGCGGCGGGCAGCGGCAAGAGCCGGCTCGTCGCCGAGCTCGTCGCGCGCCGCACGTCGGCCGCCGCGCACGGCGCGGCGCCCGACGGATCGGTGACACGGGGGGGCGGCACGCCGGCGCGCGTCGTGCTCGCGGCGGCGAACCCGGCGGGCCGCCAGGCGCCGTTCGCGATGGTGATCGATCTGTACCAGGCGGCGCTCGGGCTGCCGCCCGGGCGCGGGCGCGCCGCGCGCGGGAACCTCGTGCAGCGGCTGCTCCACGTCATGCAGCAGCTCGGCGTCACCGAGGCGCGCGCGCGGGCGGTCGCGACCGACGTCGATCGCGCGATGGAGCTGCGCGACGGCGCGACCGTCGGCGTCAAGGAGGTCGCGGACCTGCGGCCGCGGATCTCGGCCGGGCTCGCGGCGTTCCGCGCGGCGACCGTCGATCGCGCGCGGCCGCTGCTCACGATCATCGAGGACATCCACCTCGCCGACGGCGCGAGCCTCGAGGTGCTGCGCCACTCGCTCGCGGTGCCCGCGCACGGCCCCGAGCTGCTCGTGATGACGACGCGGCTCGAGGGTCCGCCGCCGCCCGCCGTCGACGTGACGGTCACGGTCGGCGATCTCGTCGGCAGCGAGCTGCGCGCGCTGATCGCGGATCGCCTCGGCGACGCCGCGACGCCGATGCACGTCGCCGCGGTCATCGCGCGCGCCGGCGGCAACCCGCTGTTCGTCGAGGAGCTCGCGCAGGCGGTGCGCGAGGCCGGCGACGACGTGCCGGCCACCGCGCGCGATGTCGTCGCGGCGCGCGTCGACCGGCTGACCGCGAAGGCCAAGGCCGCGCTCCGGTTCGCCGCGGTGATCGGCGGCACCGTGCGCGCGCGGCTGCTCGAGGAGCTGCTCGGCGACGAGCCGTCGACGCTGTCGACCGGCGAGGATCTCGCGAGCGCCGCGGCGATCGACGAGCTCGTCGAGGCCGGCTTCTGGACGCGCACCGGCGATGGCGAGCTCGCGTTCGCGCGCGGGCTCGTGCGCGAGGTGATCTACGATGGCCTGCCCGTGCGCGCGCGCCGCGAGAGCCACGCGCGCGTCGGCAGGCTGCTGGCGTCGCGGTTCTTTGCCGGCCGCGAGGAGCCGCCCGCCGCGATCGCGGAGCACCTCGAGCGCGGCGGCGAGACCGCGGGCGCGGCAGCGTTCTGGCTGCGCGCCGGGCGCGTGGCGCTCGCCGCCTCGGACGCCGAGGCCGCGGTCGCGTGCTTCGGCAAGACCCTCGAGCTCGAGCGCGGGCTGTTCGCGCCCGACGGCAAGCCGACGGCCACCGCGCGGGCGCGCCGGCGCGACGCGCTCGCCGGCCGCGACGAGGCGCACCGGCTGCGCGGCGATCTCGCCGCGGACGCGGGCGATCTCGACGAGCTGCAGCGGCTGTGCGCGGGTGACTCGCGGCGGCTCGCGGACGTCGCGGTGCGGCGGGCACAGCGGCTGCTGCGCATCGGCGACTTCGCCGGCGCGAGCGCGGCGACCGTCGCCGCCGAGGATCACGCGATCGCGTGCAACGCCCACCGGCTGCGCGGCGAGGCGCTGCGCGTGCGCGGCGAGGTGCTCGAGCGGCTCGGCAGGTTCGACGAGGCGCTCGCCGTCGTCGGTGACGCGTGCGAGCTGTTCGCGCGCGAGGGCGCGGTCTCCGACGAGATGGCCGCGATGATCGGCCGCGGGCGGATTCACCTGATGCGCGCGCACTACGAGGCCGCGCGCGACGCGTACCAGCCGGTGATCGCGCGGATCGACAAGACCGGCGATCCGTGGCTCTCGCGCGTCGCGACGAACCACGTCGCGATCATCGAGATGTGCCTGGGCAACTTCGAGGTCGCGATGAAGTCGGCGGAGCGCTCGCTCGAGCTGTGCCGGCGCTACGGCGACCGCGCGCGCGAGGGCGACGCGCTGAGCGTCCAGGGCATCATCCTGCTCCAGCTCGGGCTCTACGACCGCGCGGCGGCGGCGTTCGGCGAGGCGCTCGACCTGCTGACGCGCACGGCGTCGCGATGGAGCCGCGCCGACTGCCTGATCTACGCGGGCGCGTGCGACGTGCGGCGCGACCGCCCCGGCGGGCTCGCGATGCTCGACGAGGCGCTCGCGGAGGCGCGCCGGCTCGGCGCGCGCTACCTCGAGGCGAGCGCGCTGATCACGCGCGCCGGCGCGCACCTGTACCGCGGCGAGCTCGAGTCGGCCGCGGCCGATGCCGCCGAGGGCACCGCGCTCGCGCGCGACGCGACGCTCGTCGGCTACGAGATCCAGGGCCTCGCGCGGTGGGCGATCGCCCTCGTCCGCGATCCCCGCGGCGGCAAGCTCGGCGAGGCCGGCGGCCTCGTCCACCGCGCGCTCGCGCTGCTCGAGCGCCAGCGCTTCCTCGAGGGCAGCGAGGAGGAGGTCTACGCGAGCTGCGCCGCGGTGCTGCGCGCCGCCGGCGCCGAGGATCGCGCCCGGCGCGTCGCCGCGCGCGGCAAGGCCGAGGTCGAGCGCAAGCTCGCGGGCCTGACCGATCCCGAGTGGCGCACGGCCTACGCCGCGGTGCGCGAGCACGCCGAGCTACTGGCAGCGGTCACAGCCGGGTAGCGTCGACGTGCAGCCGTGGCCGAACGCGCACGAGGTCCCGAGCGGGCACATCGCGGCTCCCGGGCACGAGCTCGTGCCGGTGCACGCCACGTCGCACGAGCACGCGTTCATGCACGCGATCGGCTTGTGGCACGAGGCGTAGCCGCTGCACGCGACGTTGCACGACGAGTAGCCGCACTGCACGACGTCGCCGCACGCGTACTGCCCGGTACACTCGACGTCGCACGGCGCGTACATCGGACACACGACGTGATGCGTGCACGAGTGGTCGCCGCACACGACGCGACAGGCCACGCCCTGCGGGCACTGGACGTCGACGAGGCAGCTGCCGGCGGCGCTGCAGTCGATCACGCACACGCCCCCCTCGCAGGTGCCGTTCGTGCACGCGCTGTCGCAGCGATCCGCGTCGGGGGGCGCGTCGACGCTCGTCGTCGCGTCGCGCGGCGTCGCGTCGACCGGCGGCACGCCGCCGCCATCGGCGAGCACGTCCGCGCAATGGCCCGCGACGACCGGCATCGCGCAGAAGCCGTCGGCGCCGCAGACCTGGCCGCCCGTGCACGCGTGCTCCGACGAGCACTGCACGGTGCAATCACGAAGCTTCGGCGTGTAACAGCTCGCGAGCACCAGCAGGTACGAAACGAACACACCCGCGCAGGCTGGCTGCCTCGACACGGGCGGCTGCGGTGCAGCGAAGATGCCAGCGGCGAGCGACGGCGCGCCGCGCGCATGCGGGGCGCGCAGCGCGCATCCCCGCACGGCGTGCGCGCGGACGCGCCGGGAGCGCGCGATCGACGCACGCCGCGAACGCGCCAACGAGCCGGCGGCCCGCGATCAGCGTGCGATCCAGCCGCCGGCGAGCACGCGGTCGCCGTCGTACAGCACCGCCGCCTGTCCGGGAGCCGCGACCGTCGGCTCGGACACCCGGACGATCGCGTCCGTGCCGGACACCTCGACGTCCGACGCGACCGGCGTGCCGCGGTGCCGGACCTGGACGGCGGCGGACAGCCGCGTCCGGGGCTCGGCCAGCCAGCGCAGATCGCGCACCGCGAGCGTCCGGCGCTCGGCCGCGTCGCGCGGCCCGACGCGCACCTCGGCACGCGCCGGATCGATCGCGGTGACGTAGAGCTTGTCCTTCGTCGTCAGGTTGCCGAGCCCGCGGCGCTGGCCGACCGTGAACCGATGCACGCCGTCGTGGCGGCCGACGACGCTGCCTCGCTCGTCGACGATCGCGCCGGGGCCCGGCAGCGAGCGCCCGCGGCGCAGCGCCGCCGCCGCGACGAAGCCGGCGTAATCGCCATCCGGGACGAAGCAGATCTCCTGCGACTCGTCCTTGCCGGCGTTCGGCAGGCCGAGCCGGCGCGCCTGGGCGCGCACCTCGTCCTTCGTCAGCCCACCGAGCGGGAAGCGCACCGCCGCGAGCTCGCCGGCCGGCATCGAGAACAGGAAGTACGACTGATCCTTGCCGGCATCGACGCCGCGATAGAGCCCGCCGTCGACGATGCGCGCGTAGTGGCCCGTGACGAGCACGTCACCGCCGATCGCGCGCGCGCGCGACAGCAGCGGCGTGAACTTGATGAGCTGGTTGCACTTCACGCACGGGTTCGGCGTCTCGCCTGCGAGGTACGCCTCGACGAAGTCGTCGATCACGGCGGCCGCGAACTCGCCGGCGAGATCGATGACGTGGTGCGGGATCCCGAGGTGCGCGCACACCGCGCGCGCGTCCTCGATGTCGCGCGGCCCGCAGCAGCGGCCCGACGCGGCGGAGCTGCCGCGCGCGTCGTACAGGCGCATCGTCATGCCGACGACCGGGAAGCCCTGCTCGACGAGCAACGCCGCGGCGGTGGCGCTGTCGACGCCACCCGACAGCGCCGCGACGACGAGCGGGGGCCGCGCGGACATGACCCGGCTGTCTAGCACGACGCCGCGTGGTACACGAGGCCCATGGTGGCCCAGCGCTGCGAGGTGATCGCGAGCGAGCTCGACGAGGCCGGTGGCGGCGTCGGCGCGAGCGGCGGCCTGCGCGTGCACGTGGTCGACCTGCTGCCGGGCGAGCGCGCGGAGGTCGCGATCGATCACGCGAGCCCGCACCGGCGCGAGGCGTGGGGGCGTGTCGTGCGGCGGCTCGGGCCGGCGAGCGCCGACCGCGTCGCGCCGGGCTGTCCGGCGTTCGGACGCTGCGGCGGGTGCACGTGGCAGCACCTCGCCTACCCCGCCCAGCTCGCCGCCAAGCGGCGGCGGGTCGCGGCGGCGCTCGCCGAGGTGCCGGCGGTGCGCGACGGCAAGGTCGCGATCGCCGAGGTCCGGCCATCGCCGCGCCAGCTCGGCTATCGCAACAAGGGCAAGTACGTCGCCGCGACCCCGCGCGCGGCGGCCGGTGCGCGCGACTCGGCCGACACGCGGATCGTGCTCGGCGCCTACGCGCCGCGCACGCACGACGTCGTCGACACGCTCGGCTGCAAGGTCGTCGCGCCGATCGTCGACGAGGTCGCGAGCTGGGTGCGCGGCGCGGCAGAGCGCGCGCAGCTGGTCGCGTACGACGAGCGCACGCGCACCGGCGAGCTGCGGTACGTGATCGTGCGCGAGGCCGGCGGGGATGTCATGGTCGCGCTCGTCGTCGCACCGGGCACCTCGCGCGGCAAGCTCGAGCGGGTCGCCAACGCGCTCGCGCGCCACCCTGCGGTCCGCGGCCTCGTCGCGATCCACAACGATCGCCGCGACGGCGCGATCGTGCCGGCCGGGTCGAGCGCGCAGGTGCTGCTCGGGCACGGGCATCTCGTCGAGGAGCTCGCCGGCGTGCCCGTCGCGATCGGCGCCGCCGAGTTCCTGCAGGTCAACCGCGACCAGGCGGCGGCGATGTACGCGCGGGTCGCCGAGCTCGCGACCGAGGCCGTCGGGGCCGAGCGCGGCGCGCTCGCCGTCGACCTGTTCGCCGGGCTCGGCGGCATCGGCCTCCACCTCGCGCGTGCGGGCATGCGCGTCGTCGCGATCGAGATCGATCCCGAGGCCGTCGCCCAGCTGCGGCGCGCCGCCGAGCGCGCGAGCCTGCCGCTCGTCGCGATCGCGGCGGACGCGGCTCGCCTCGGCGACGAGGTGCGCGCGCGGATCGACGCGCAGCCGGCCGTCGTCGTCGTCAATCCGCCGCGCAAGGGGCTCGCCGAGGCGACGCGGGCGTTGCTCGCGGAGCTCGCACCGCCCGCGCTCGTGTACGTCAGCTGCGGTCCCGACTCGCTCGGCCGCGATCTGGTCGCGCTCGCGGCGCACGGCTGGAGCCCGGACGCGATCGAGCCGTTCGATCTGATGCCCGGCACCGCGCAGGTCGAGACCCTCGTGCGGCTGCGGCGCGCGGGCTGACCCGGCCGGGCCCGCTCCGCGGATCTCTCTCGCGCTACTTCAGCTCGTCGGCGAGCGGCACGGTGACGGTCGCGCCGTCGTCGACGTGCACGTGGCGGACGACGTGGCGATGACCGGCGGGCACGTCGACGTCGATGCGAAGCTCGCCCTCGCTCGCCGGCACGATCGCGTCGAACCGCGGCGTGCGCATCGGCGAGCCATCGAGCGCGCGTACGTGCAGCTCCGCGATCATGCCGTCGTGCATCCACAGCTCGGCGTCGACCTGGCGCGCCTGGGCGCGCGCGGCGCCGAGGTCGAGCACGAACGTCGCGTGCTCGTGCTCGCCCTTCTGGCACGACTGCCGCGCCATCAGCACGATCGCGACGCCGAACGCGATCGGCGCGATCCGGCGGCGGAACAGGTCGTACTTCGTCACCGCCGGTTTCTAGCACGCGCGGCGGCCGGACCCACCCCAAAAACTGGCCGCCGCCGCCCGCCCGGCCCTAGCCTTTGGCCATGGAGGCGCTTCCCGCGCGCAGGTACGCGCTCGCCGCGCTGTGCCTGCTGGGCGCGTGCGCGACGCGCTCGCAGCCGTACCGGTTCGCCTCTCCTCTGCTCGGCGCGGCGGACGTCCCGGACATGTCGCTGCCGCGTCCGGTTGCCGGCCGTCCGGACTCCGGCCGCTCCGCCGTCCGGGAGCCGGACGTGACCGCGGCGCCGATCCGCGTCGCGTCGGCGGCGGCCGCGGATCGGGTGCGCACGCAGCCCTCGGCGCGCGCGGTCGTGTGGTCGCGGCTGCCGGCACCGCACCGCGCGGCCGAAGCGATGCGGCACGCGCGTGGCGCGCCCGAGGCCGTCGCGCGCGCGCCTTGGGGCGCGCTGCACGCGGTCGCCGAGCTGCGCGCGCTCGTCGGCCAGCGCGACTCGCGTGACCCGCTGAGCGCGGTGCTCGGGTGGGAGCATGAGCTCGGCACGTCGATCGACGCCGCGTCGGGCGACGCGGGCCGCGCGCCGGGGGCCGCGGCGTACGCCCACGCGGCGAGGACGATCGTG
>JBLMXA010000569.1:0-4986 GCA_050257515.1 Acidobacteriota bacterium
CGAGCTCGACCGGGCACTCCGGGTGGTAGCGCGACGGCGCCGGCACGTCGCCGCGCTGGATCTGCACGATCACCTCGTACTCGTTGTTGCCGCGGAACAGCCGGCGCGCCGCGAGCAGCTCCCACATCACGACGCCGGCCGAGAACAGATCGGCGCGCGCGTCGAGCTGCTTGCCGCCGATCGCCTCGACCGACATGTACCCGAGCTTGCCCTTCGCGAGGCCCGAGCTCGTCTGCAGCTGGCCGGCGAGCGCCTTCGCGACGCCGAAGTCGATCACCTTGAGGTGGCCGTCGTCGCCGACCAGCAGGTTCGACGGGCTCAGATCGCGGTGCACGATCTGCCGATCGTGCGCGTGATCGAGCGCCTCGCACATCTCGACCGCGAGCGCGAGCACGACACCGATCGGCGTCTGCTTCTTCTGCACGTGCGTCTTGCGGAGCAGCGACACGAGCGAGCTGCCGTGCACGAGCTCCATCGCGATGAAGTACGTCTTGCCGTTGCGGCCGGCCTCGAGGATGCGCGCGATGTTCGGGTGGACGAGCTGCGATGCGAGCCGCGCCTCGCGGATGAAGTCGTCGACGAGCCGGCGGTCGTCGGCGAGCTGCGGCAGCAGCCGCTTGAGCGCGACCTCGACCTCGTCACCGTCCTCGAGCTCGAGGATCGCGCGGTGCACCGTCGCCATACCGCCGGTCCCGATGCACTCGTGCACCCGGTACGAGCCGAAGCGGTCGTAGTCGTCCGTCACTTCCGTGGTCGATCGTATGCCGCTTCGCGGGGACGTCGCGATGTAGGTCTCTCGGCTACTTGGCGTATGCTCGGCAACATGGCGAGCGAGCTGGTCCTCTACGGCGATTCCACGTGGCTGAGCCCGTGGGTGTTTCACGTGATGGTCGCGCTCGAGGAGCTGCGCGCGAGCTACCGGCTCGAGGCGCTCGCGATGCCGATCCCGGCGGACCGTCGCGCCGAGCTGCAGCGCCACGCCGTGCTCGGCAAGGTGCCGTGCCTTCGCGATGGCGACGTCTGGCTCACCGAGTCGTCGGCGATCTCGGAGTACCTCGCCGAGCGGTTCGCGCCCCCCGCTCATCCGCGCATCCTGCCGGCGCCGCTCGTCGAGCGCGCGCGGGCGCGCCAGGTGATGTCGTGGCTGCGCACGAGCCTGATGGGCCTGCGCGAGGACCGGCCGACGACGTCGGTGTTCCAGCGGCCGGTGACCAAGCCGCTGTCGGACAGCGCGAAGGCCGACGCCGCCGAGGTGGTGCGCGTCACCGAGCAGCTGCTCGCGCCGGGCGCGACGACGCTGTTCGGCCAGTGGTGCATCGCCGACGCCGACCTCGCGCTGATGCTGATGCGGCTCGTCGCGAACAACGATCCGGTGCCGCAGCGGATCGTCGACTACGCGCTCGCGCAGTGGGGGCGGCCGAGCGTGAGGAAGTTCCTCGCGTACATTCCGACGACCTCGTGAGCTCAATAGGGAATAGGCAACAGAGAACCGCGAGGTTGGAATCTAGGGAGATTCAGACCTCTCGGTTCCCTGTTGAGTATTCCCTATTGAATGACCGGAGCCAGCGTCGTCACCGCCGCTCCCCACCACTGCACGCCGTTCTGCGACACGAGCGTCGCCGCGCCGGTCGTCGGATCGATCAGGATGAACTGGCCGTTGTTCGTGAACCCGTAGACCTTGTTCTTCCAGAACGCGACGCCCCAGATCTGGCCGAAGCCGGTGTCGGTGCCGATTGGCATCGCCGCGAACGTCTGCGGCGCGAGCTTCGCGAGCCGATCGTTCGTGGAGCCGGTCACCGTCTGCACGGTGCCGAACCCGGCGACCGCGACGAGATCGCCGCTCGACATGAAGCCGGCGCCCATGTCGCCGACCTGCGTCGCCGTGCCGGTCATCGGATCGATGCGGTAGACCTTGCCATCGGCGTTGTCGGTGCCGACGAGGATGTCGTCGCCGCTCGCGCCGAGCTGCGCGGCGGGCACGAACGACAGGCCGTTGAAGTTGCCGTCGAGCGAGCTCGACAGCAGCGTCGTCTTCGCGGTCGCGGTGTCGACCTGGTAGACCGAGCTGAACGACACGCCGATCATCCTCCCGGTCTTGTCGATCGCGATGTCGGTCATCTGATCGGTGATGACCTGCGACGGCCAGCCGAAATCGCCGACCAGCGTGATCGCGAGCGTGTCGGGATCGACGCGGTAGAGCGTCGACGCCGAGTGCGCGTACACGTAGACGTCGGTGGCGGCCGCGTCGCCGTTGCCGCCGCCGGTCGAGTCGTGGGTGCCGCCGTTGCCGGCGTCGGGCGAGCCGCCGACGCGCGCGCCCGGACCGCCGCACGCGGCCAGCGCCGCGGCGAGAAGAAGTGCGTCCCTCATCGGCGCGAACGATAGACCCGGTGCGCGCGCGATCGCTAGCGCGAAGCCTCGGGGGGCAACGTTTCGCCGAGCGAGTCCGCACGCGCGATGGTCGGACCATCGCGAACCACCGAGGCGACCGGCATCGTCGCCGACAGCTGCACGCCGACGACGCCGCGCGCGTCGACGGCGACGAGCCCGGCACTGCCTGCCGTGACGCGGCGCAGCTCATCGAGCCCGGCCGCCGCCGCGTCGCGCAGCGTCATCCCGCCGGCGACCCGCGCCGCGACGCCACGCGCGAGCGCGACGCGCAGGATCGCCTCGCCGTCGCCGGTCGCCGAGATCGCGGCGTGGCCGTCGGCCCACGTGCCGGCGCCGGGAACCGGCGAGTCGCCGACGCGCCCTGCCCGCTTGTACATGATGCCGCCGGTCGACGTCGCCGCCGCGAGGTGACCCTGCGCGTCGCGCGCGCAGGCGCCGACCGTGCCGCCGCTCGTCGCAGCTCCCCGTGTGACCTCGTCGCGCCAGCGCGCGAGCTGGCGCGCGGTGACCAGCGAGCCCTCGGGCGCGCGCGCGAGGCCGACTTCCTCGGCGAACCGCCACGCCGCCGGGCCGGCGAGGATGGCGTGCTCGCCGGAGTCGAGCACGGCGCGCGCGAGCGCGACCGCGCAGCCGAGGTCGGGCACCGCGGCGACCGCGCCGACTCGCTGCGTCGCGCCGTCCATCACCGACGCGTCCGTCTCGACCGCTCCGTCGCGCGTCAGCGCCGAGCCGAGCCCGGCGTTGAACTCGGGATCGTCCTCGAGCACGCGCACCGCGGCGACCACCGCGTCGAGCGCGCTGCCGCCGGCCGCGAGGATCGCGTCACCGGCGTCGGCCGCGGCGCGGACGCCCTCGCGCAGCCGATCGTGGCGCTCGGGCGACGTCGCCCCCGCGCCGCCGTGGACGACGATCGCCGTCATCGCGGTTGCGCCTCGCAGATCGCTTCGTCGTGACGACGATCGCTCATTGCCGTTGTTCCTCGTGGATCGCCTGCGTCGTGATGCGTGCGAGCTCGGACAGGTACTCGGGATCGGCGTCGAGCGCGCGCGCGTCGAGCGGCACGGCGCCGATCGCCGGCGTCAACCGCGCGATCGCGCCGACCCGATCCTCGAGCATGCGCGCGGTGTGCGGCGCGCGCTGCGTGTCGACGACGATCACCGACGAGAAGATCGGCTGGCCTTGCGAGCCGCGCAGCAGCGACGTCGCGAACACGAACCGGCCGTCGCGCGACCACACCGGGCCGCCCTCGTCGGTCATCGGCAGGTCGACGAGGCGCGTCGCGGTGTCGCCGCCGCGCGGCACGATCCACAGATCCGCATCGGGCCTGGTGCCGCGATCGACGGGGCGCACGAACGCGAGCGTCGCGCCGTCGGGCGACAGCGCCGGCGAGCTGTCGGCGGGCCCGGCGGTGAGCTGCTCGATCGTGCCGTCGGGCGCGCGCTCCTCGAGGTGGCTGTCGACCGCGCCGCCCTGCTTCGCCGTCACCTCCGCGTAGACGATCGAGCCGTCGGCGGCGACCGTCGGCGTGATCTCGTGGCCGGCGCCGTGCGTGAGCACCTCGGGCTCGCCGGCGGCACGGCCACCTGCGATCGCGAGCCGGTACAGATCGAACGTGTCGGCGCGCGTCGACGCGAACACGATCGCCTTGCCGTCGGGCGTCCACGTCGGGTGCGCGTCGATCCACGCTCCGGCGGTCAGCTGCGCCGGCACCGCATCCGGCTGCAGCGGCGCGATCCACAGCGAGGTCTCCGACAGCTGGCGGCCGCGGCTCGACGCGAACACGATCCACTTCGCGTCGGGCGAGATCGCGGGATGCGTGTCGCGCGCGATCCCGGAGGCGGGCTGCACGAGCGTGAACTGGCGGTCACCGTGCTCGTCGAGCACGACGAGCTGGGCGCTGCCCGCCGCCCGCTCGGTCGCGACGATCGCGATCCGCGCAGGCGCCGCCGGAGGAACAGGCGCGGCGCGCGGACCACACGCAGCGATCAACGACGCGCACGCCAGACGTGCGCGGATCACTACTTCTTGTCGGCGGGCGGATCGGCCGGCTTGTCCGCCGGAGCAGGCGTCGGCGCCGGCTCGGCCTTGCGCTTGCTGAGGTTGGACATGTTCATGTCCTTGCCGAGATCCTGCTTCTCGGGAGCGATACCGGCGTAGATGCCGAGCGCGAGCACGAGCGCGCCGATCGCGGCGATCAGCGCGATCGTGAACGCCTTCTTCTGCGACTCGCTGGAGCGCTGCTCGTACACGACGAACGTCTGCTCCTGCTCGCGCGGCCAGGACGAGAAGTCCATGAAACTCATCGCATCCTCCAGTGACGAACGTTAGTGACAATCGGGCGGTGCTGCAACGGAATCAACCTTCGAGCTGTCTCGTTCGTTGAGATAGACGTGCCGGTTCGACGCACGGGCAGACCTCCACGAGGTGCTATGACAACGCACACGGGCGCCGGTTCCCGGTTTCTGCTCGCGATCACCTGCGTGATCTCCGCAGGTTGCGGCCGCCGGAGCGAGGCCCAGCCCATCCCGCTCGCCCCGGGGCCGCCCGCCAGGCCTGGCCACGTGGCTCCCGAGGCGAGCCTGGGGCTCACCGACC
>JBLMXA010000570.1:0-4085 GCA_050257515.1 Acidobacteriota bacterium
CGTCCGAGCGTAACGATTTCATCCGCGACATCATCGACGAGGATCTTCGCACGGGACGGCACACCCGCGTCGCGACGCGGTTCCCGCCCGAGCCGAACGGCTACCTCCACATCGGCCACGCGAAGTCGATCTGCCTCAACTTCGGGATCGCGCGCGACTACCAGGGCACCTGCAACCTCCGCTACGACGACACGAACCCGACGAAGGAGGACGTCGAGTACGTCGATTCGATCGAGCGCGACGTGCGCTGGCTCGGCTTCTCGCCGACGCAGGTGCTGTTCAGCGCGGACTACTTCGCCAGGATGTACGAGCTCGCCGAGCGGCTCGTCACCGAGGGCAAGGCGTACGTCTGCGATCTCGACGACGATCAGATCAAGGAGTATCGCGGCACGCTGTCCGAGCCGGGCAAGCCGAGCCCGTTCCGCGATCGCCCGGTCGCCGAGAACCTGGATCTCCTGCGCCGGATGAAGGCCGGCGAGTTTCCCGACGGCGCGCGCACGCTGCGCGCGAAGATCGACATGGCGTCGGCGAACATGAAGATGCGAGATCCGCTGCTCTATCGCATCCGCCACGCGCACCACCACCGCACCGGCGACGCGTGGTGCATCTACCCGATGTACGACTGGGCGCACCCGCTCGAGGACGCGATCGAGGGCATCACGCACTCGATCTGCACGCTCGAGTTCGAGAACAACCGCGAGCTCTACGACTGGGTGCTCGACCACACCGGGCCGTGGGATCCGCGCCCGCACCAGTACGAGTTCGCGCGGCTCGCGCTCGACTACACCGTGATGAGCAAGCGCAAGCTGCTGCAGCTCGTCAAGGACCACCACGTCTCGGGCTGGGACGATCCGCGGATGCCGACGCTGTCGGGCATGCGCCGCCGCGGCTACTCGCCCGAGGCGATCCGCGCGTTCGCCGACATGATCGGCGTCGCCAAGACCAACTCGATGGTCGACATCGGCAAGCTCGAGTACTGCGTGCGCGACGATCTCAACCAGTACGCGCCGCGCGTGCTCGGGGTGCTGCGTCCGATCGAGGTCGAGGTGACCGGCGAGGTCGGCGCGCGCGAGGTCGACGCGCCGTACTATCCGCCCGACGTCGGCAAGCCGGGCTCGCGCTCGCTGCCGGTCAGCGGGCGCATCTACATCGATCGCGACGACTGGCGCGACGATCCGCCCGCCGACTACAAGCGGCTCGCGCCGGGCCGCACGGTCCGCTTGCGCCACGCGTACTGCATCACGGCGGACGAGGTCGTCGCGCGCGATGCTGCCGGCATGCCGACCAAGATCCGCGCGCACCAGGTCGAGGGCGGCAAGGGCCTGTCCGTGATCCACTGGGTCGACGCGGCGACGAGCGTGCCGGCCGAGGTGCGGCTCTACGACCGGCTGTTCAGGACCGCGAAGCCGGAAGAGGGCGGCGGCGACTTCCTCGCCGAGCTCGATCCGACGTCGCTCGAGGTCGTCCAGGGCGCGCGGGTCGAGGCGTCGCTCGCGAACGCGGACGTCGGCTCGCGCTGGCAGCTCGAGCGCGTCGGCTACTTCGTTGTCGACGAGGACACGCAGCCCGGGACGATCGTGCTGAACCGGATCGTCACGCTGCGCGACGAACGTAAGGAAGCCACCCCGGAAAAGCCGGCCGAGAAGACTGAAAAGAAGCAGAACGTGAAGGCTTCGACCCGGCCCAAGAGCAAGTCGCCCGCGGAGTACCGCGCCGAGGCGCGCGCGCGCGACGCCGTGCTCGCCGCGTCGTTCGACAAGTTCGCCCACACCAGCGGCGTCAGCGAGGACCAGGCCGACCTGCTGTCGGCCGACCGCGCGACGGCGGCGCTGTTCGACGAGACGGTCGAGCTCACCGACGCCGCCGAGCTGGCCGCGAAGTGGATCATCAACGAGCTCCCGCGCGCGCTCGCCGGCCAGGAGCTGGCAGACGCCGGCCTGACCGCCGCGCGGTTCGCCGAGCTGATCGCCCTGGTCCGCGACCAGCAGCTGACCACGACCGCGGCTAAGTCCGTGCTCGCCCAGATGATCGCGACCGGCAGGCCCGCCGGCGAGCTGGCGGCCGAGACCGCGGCCCCCGCGGCCGACCTCGGGCCGACCATCGACCAGGTGATCGCGGCCAACCCCGACAAGGCCGCGGCGTACCGGTCCGGCAAGACGGGGCTGCTCGGGTTCTTCGTCGGCCAGGTCATGAAGGCAAGCCCCAACGCCGACGCCGCTGCGGTGAACAAGGCACTCAAGGACCGGCTAGGCTGACATGTCGCACTGGGGGGAGAGCCCCACCCTGACGAGGTAAATCATCCCAGATTTACAGGGGTTATCACGCGCGCTAGGTTGTCAGCATGTGGCGGGCGATCGTCGGGCTGTCGCTTCTGGCCGCGTGCAATGGCGCGCAGCTGCACGACGCGATCGTCGATGGTGGTGGCGGCGCGAAGCCCGACAGCAGCGGGACGACCGCGATCGATGCACCGAGCTCGAGCATCGACGCGCCCGCCGACGCCGCGACGACCGCGAGCTGCAACAACGGCCGCGTCGTCTACCTGAACTTCGACGGCGTCACGATCACGCAGGCGGCGACGAGCGACGCGACGCAGAACCTCGCGAGCTGGATCGGCGTGACGACCGCGAACGTGCCGCCCTATCACAGCGGCAACACGAACCGCGCCGCGCAGATCACGAACATCACGACGACGGTGCAGAGCATCCTGTCGCAGTACCCGATCACGGTCGTGACCACTCGTCCGGCGGCCGGACCGTACGTGATGATCGCGTTCGGCGGCACGAACCAGACCGTCGGCTCGAACTACACGTACGCGACGAGCTATCACGACTGCGGCGATCTCGTGAAGAGCGACGTCGGCTGGGTGTCCGACACCGTGCCGAACAGCATCGTCGCGAACACCGCGGTCGGCACGATCGGCTGGAGCCTCGGCCTGCAGGGCACGACCGACTCGAACGACTGCATGTGCGCGTGGGCGTCGACCTGCACGCCGAGCTCGACGCCGTGCACGCTCGGCACGAACGAGACCACCGGCACGAGCAAGACGCCGGCGACGACGTGCCCGGGGTTGAACCCGCAGAACGAGCAGGCCGCGTTCCACGCGGCGTTCTGCCAGTAGCAGATGTAGGTACGGGCGGAGTGGTTTGACTCTCGAGCCACCACCCGGGATGATCGATCGGTGATCGGGACGACCGTCGGCAGCTACCGCATCACGCAGAAGCTCAGCGTCGGCGGCATGGGCACGGTCTACAAGGCCGAGCACACGCTGATCGGCAAGCTCGCCGCGGTCAAGGTGCTGCACCCCGAGCTGCGCGCGAACCGCGACGTCGTCAACCGGTTCTTCAACGAGGCGAAGGCGACGACGCACATCAAGCACCCGGGGATCGTCGAGGTGTTCGATTTCGGCTACCTCGACGACGGCGATGGCTACATTGTCATGGAGTTTCTCGACGGCGTGTCGCTGGCGCGGCGGCTGAAGACGCGCGGTGCACTCGACGAGGGTGAGGCGGCGATGCTGCTGCGCGGCGTGTGCAGCGCGCTCGCCGCGGCGCACGCCAAGCAGATCGTCCATCGCGATCTCAAGCCCGACAACCTGTTCCTCGTCCCCGATCCGGACAGCCCGATCGGCGAGCGCGTCAAGCTGCTCGACTTCGGCATCGCGAAGCTGTCCGACGCGAGCCTCGCGGGCTCGGCGTCCGCGACGAAGACCGGCGCGGTGATGGGCACGCCGACGTACATGTCTCCCGAGCAGTGCAAGGGCACCGGCGCCGTCGATCACCGCTCCGATCTGTACTCGCTCGGCTGCATCTTCTACGAGCTCGTGTGCGGCCGCCCGCCGTTCGGCGAGGACCTCGGCGCGGGCGAGCTGATCGGCGCGCACCTCCACATGCAGCCGGATCCGCCGTCGAAGCACCAGCCGAGGATCTCCGCCGAGGCGGAGGCGCTGATCCTGAAGCTGCTCGACAAGCGGCCCGACCACCGCGTGCAGACCGCGCTCGAGCTCGGCCAGAAGCTCGCGAAGCTCGCGCAGCAGCACGGCTGGATCACGACGAACCCGAGCCTGTCCGCGATGCGCACGCGCGTCG
>JBLMXA010000571.1:0-13304 GCA_050257515.1 Acidobacteriota bacterium
CTCAGCCACTCGGTGCAGAGCAAGAAGGTGTGCGCGGCGGGGCTGCCCGGCACGGACGAGATGGCGTGCCACGCGCACGTCGTCGTCGACGCGAGCGGCGCCCCCGCCGCGACCACCGCGCCCACCGGCTACGGCCCGGCGGACCTGCGGAGCGCGTACAACATCACGGGCACCGGCAGCTCGATCATCACGGTCGCGATCGTCGACGCGTACGGCTACTCCAACGCCGAGGCGGACCTCGGGGTGTACCGGTCGCAGTTCGGTCTGCCGGCGTGCACGACCGCGAACGGCTGCTTCCGCAAGGTCGACCAGAACGGCGGCACGAAGTACCCGCGCAACAACACCGGCTGGGAGCAGGAGACCGCGCTCGACCTCGACATGGTCAGCGCGATGTGCCCGACCTGCAAGATCCTGCTCGTCGAGGCGAGCTCGTCGAGCATGACCAACCTCGGCACCGCCGTGAACACCGCGGTCGCGCTCGGCGCGAGCGTCGTCAGCAACAGCTACGGCGGCGGCGAGAGCTCGAGCGACACCAGCTACGACAGCCAGTTCTTCAACCATCCCGGCGTCGCGATCACCGTCAGCTCGGGCGACAGCGGCTACGGCGCGCAGTATCCGGCGGCGTCGCAGTACGTCACCGCGGTCGGCGGCACTTCGCTGACTCGCGCCGCGAATTCGCGCGGCTGGACCGAGACCGCGTGGAGCGGCGCGGGCAGCGGCTGCAGCAAGTACGACCCCAAGCCGAGCTGGCAGACCGACGCTGGCTGCGCGAACCGCACGGTCGCGGACGTCTCGGCAGTCGCCGATCCCAGCACCGGCGTCGCGGTCTACGGGCCGAGCAGCCGGCGCGGGTCGGCCTGGATGGTGTTCGGCGGCACGAGCGTGGCGGCGCCGCTGATCGCGGGCATCTACGGCGTCAACGGCGGCGGCGCGACGTACGGCTCCGACCCGTACCAGAACAGCAACGTGCTGTTCGACGTCACCTCCGGCTCGAACGGCAGCTGCGGCGGCAGCTACCTGTGCACCGCGGGCCTCGGCTACGACGGCCCGACCGGCCTCGGCACGCCGAACGGCACGACCGCGTTCTGAGTCACCCGCGCCGCCGGCGCCCGAGCCGGCACCAGCGATCGCCGAGCCCACACCGCGCGCCCCAGACGGCCACGCATCGCCGGTGAGATCCGCGGCGATGTACGCGCGCACCGCATTCGGAGTACCGATCGTGCGTCAGCTGCATGCGCACGCCGCCGTGCGTGCACGCGAGATCGTCGGCGGAGATGTCGTCGAACATGATCGCTTCCTTGGAGCACCTACGATTGCAGCGGAGGTGCCAGCGTGCGGCCGATCACCGCGGGAGAGACAGACCGCGTGCGTCAACCGCGCGAACACACACACACGCCGCGAGCTGCGATCTGGCCCGGGCTCCTGCTCTGGCGGATCGAGGAGCCACGATCCGGCATTTTTGGGTTAGTGTCGATCGGCGGTACGGACATGACCGAGGACTTCACGGCGGGGCTAGCGATCGGGTCGATGGTCGGCGAGTACCGGGTCGAGCAGCTCGTCGGCGAGGGCGGGATGGGCCAGGTCTACGGCGCCGTCCACCCCGTGATCGGCAAGCGCGCCGCGATCAAGGTGCTGCAGCGCGAGATGTGCAGCAACCCCGACGCGATCCGCCGCTTCGTGATGGAGGCGCGCGCGGTCAACCAGATCGGCCACCCCAACATCGTCGACGTGTTCGCGTTCGGCGCGCTGCCCGACGGCCGCCAGTACATGGTCATGGAGTGGCTGCGCGGCGAGACGCTGTCGGACCGTATGCGGCGCGCGCGGCTCGAGCTCGCCGAGAGCTGCGACATCCTGCTCGGTGTGTGCGCCGCGCTCGATGCCGCGCACGAGAAGGAGATCGTCCACCGCGATCTCAAGCCGCAGAACGTGTTCCTCGTCGAGGTCAGGGGCGCGCGGCCGCTGGTCAAGCTGCTCGACTTCGGCCTCGTCAAGCTGATGGGCACGGACGACCAGAACACCCAGAAGACACGCGCCGGCGCGCTGCTCGGCACGCCCGCGTACATGTCTCCCGAGCAGGCGCGCGGCTACGGCATCGACACCCGCACCGACGTCTACTCGCTCGGCATCATGGCGTTCGAGATGTTCACCGGGCAGCTGCCGTTCGACGGCAACTCGGCGATGGAGCTCGTGATCGCGCACATGCAGGCGCCGCCGCCGCTGCCGTCGGCGGTCGCCCCTGGCCTGCCGCCCGAGCTCGAGCAGCTGATCGTCGGGCTGCTCGCGAAGGATCCGGCGCAGCGCCCGACGCTCACCCACACGATGGCCGTGTTGACCGGCATGCGCGACGCGATGCTCGCCGGCGTGCACGCGAGCGCCGGGCCGGGCTGGACGGCGCCGTCGGCGCCGACGATCGCGCTCGGTCAACAGGTGATCACGGGGTCCCCGGTGACGATGCCTGGCACGCCGAACGCGATCGCGTCCACGCCGGTGCAGACCACGCTCGGGACCGCCAACGGCGAGCGCGCGCCGGTGCTCGCCACGCAGCCGCGTCGCCGCGCGCGCTGGCCGCTCGCGGCCGCAGCGGTGGTCGTCGTCGGCGCGGCGGTCGGGATCGTCGCGGTGACGCGCGGGCACGGCGGCTCCGACACGGCGCCCGCGGCGCCCGCGGCCGCACCGACGCCGCCGACGCCAGCGCCGACGCCGCCCGCGCCGCCCATCGCGGTGCCCTCGCCACCACCGCCGCCGCCTGCGCCGACACCGCCGCCCGCCCCCGCGCCGACGCCGACGCCGACGCCCGCGCCGGCGCCGACGCCGACGACCGCGCCGACGCCACCGCCGCCGGTCACGCACACGCCCCCGCCGAAGCCGCACCACGTCGAGCACAAGGTCGAGCACAAGCCGGCGACGACGCCATCTCCCCAACCCCCGGCCGATGACGACGGCCTCCTCGACGTCACCCCGAAGAAGAAGTGAGGACCGCATGACCCGCCTGCTGGCGCTCCTCGTGCTCGCGCTCGCCGCGTCGCCCGCGCTCGCGCAGAAGCCCGACGTCGCCGCGCTCGAGACGAGCGCGAAGAAGCACTACGAGCTCGCCGAGTACGACGCCGCGATCGCCGACTTCAAGGAGGCGTTCCGGCTGTCCGACGCCCCCGGCTACCTGTTCAACATCGCGCAGGCGTACCGGCTCGCCGGCAACTGCCGCGAGGCCGCGACGTTCTACAAGACGTTCCTGCGCCGCGTGCCCGACGCGCCGAACGCGGCGAAGGTGCGCACGGAGATCGCCGAGATGGAGACGTGCGCGGCGAAGCAGCCGGAGCCGGCGCCACCACCGCCGACGACGACGACGACGACCGCGCCGGCACCGACGCCTCCGCCGGCCACGGCGGCCGCACCCGCGGCGCCGCAGCCGGACGCGGACTCCGACGACGAGGAGCGGCCGCAGCCGCGCGAGGATCGCCGGTGGATGCAGTGGACGGGCATCGGCGCGGCGGGCGCGGGTGCGATCGGGCTCGGGCTCGGCGTCAAGTTCGCGCTCGACGGGCGCGCTCGCGGCGACGATCTCAAGAAGACGTGCGCGGTGTCGTGCACGAGCGCGCAGGCGCTCGCGATCGTGCACGACGGCGACGCCGCGAACCGCAACGCGGTGATCGCGACGGTCGCGGGCGGCGTGATGCTGGCCGGCGGCGCCGTGCTCTTCGTGCTGTCGCGCATGGGTCACGAGACTCCGTCCGTCGCGATCGTGCCCACGCCGGGCGGCGCCGCGGCGAGCTATGGGTTCGCGTTCTGATGGAGGGCCTGGTGAATCGACTTGTCCTGGTGGTGCTGGCCGCGTCGGCGGGCGCGTGCTTCAAGGCCTCGGAGGCGCCGTCGTGCACGATCAGCTGCGCCGCCGACAGCGACTGCCCCGGCGGCCTCACGTGCAGCGCGATCGGGCTGTGCACGGGCGGCCTGGACTGCGGCAACCCGCAGACGTGCACACCCGACGCGATCATCGGCTGCGTGGACGCGACGACGCTGCGCTCGTGCAACTCGACCGGCGACGGCACGACGGACATGGCGTGCGGCGCCGCCGGCTGCAACGCGACGGACCGGCGCTGCAACACGTGCACGCCCGACGAGATCAGCTGCTCCGCCGACGGCACGCAGCTGCAGCAGTGCGCGTCCGACGGCACCGGCGAGACGATGCTCGAGAAGTGCGCCGCCGGGTGCGTCGCGGCGGCGGGACAGGCCGCCGCGCACTGCGCGCACCTGCAGCCGGTGTGGATGCCGAACGTGTGCGACGCGCTCGCGACCGACGCGATGTTCTCGGTCACCACGGCCGCGACGCTCGACACGAGCCTGATGACGAACTGCAACGGCGGGCTGATCACGCAGATGTCGGGACCGACGATCTGCGTGCTGCACTACGGGCAGATCACCATCGCGAACCTGTCGTCGCTCACCGTCAGCGGCCCGAACGCGCTCGCGCTCGTCGCCGACGACTCGCTGACGATCGACGGCACGCTCGACGTGTCGGCGAACGGCTCGACGAACGGCCCCGGCGGCGGGCGCGCGAGCGGCACCAGCCCGTCGGGCACGAGCGCCGGCGGCGGTGCGGGGTTCAAGACCACCGGTGCCGCCGGCGGCGGCGCCGCCGGCAACGGCCTCGGCGGTGCCGCCGGCGCGTCGCTCGATCCGCTCACGCTGAACAGCATCGTCGGCGGCGGCCACGCCGGCTCCGGCGGCATCCTCGGCGCGTCGGGCGGCGGCGGCGGCGGGGTCGCGCTGCTGGTGTCGTGCCGCGGCCAGGTCACGATCTCGAGCAGCGGGCTCGTCGATGCCGGCGGCGGCGGCGGCGGCGGCGGCCGCGACACGACCGCGGGCGCGCAGCTCACGCTCGTCTCTGCCGCGGGCGGCGGCACCGGCGGGTACGTCGTGCTCCAGGGCTACCAGATCGCCGTCATGGGCCAGCTGTTCGCGAACGGCGGCGGCGGCGGCGGCGGCGATGCGACGAACGATGCCTCCGGCGCGGTCGGCCAGGACGGCCAGCGGTCGACGAGCGCCGCGCAGGGTGGCACTCCGAACGGCAGCGCCGGAACCGGCGGCAACGGCGGCGTGCAGGGCACCGGGCCGGCGGTCGGCGGTGGCAGCACCGCGTCCTCCGGCGGCGGCGGCGGCGCGACCGGGTGGCTGCAGACCTACACGCCGGCCGGCGTCACGCCGATGCTGACGCCGAGCGCGATCTCGCCGGCGTTCTCCGGCAATCGCCCCGTGCCGACCCAGTAGTCACTCGACCGCGCCCGCGGTGCACGGATTGCCGCGCGGCATGCCGCGCTGATCGGTCGCCGGGCAGCTCGTGCCGAGGCCCTTCGCCGGGCTGCCGGCGGGCACGAGCATCGTCTCGGTGTCGCCGCCGTTGTCGGCGAGCGCGCCGAGCATCGGATCGGCGACGAGCGGCGACGTCGTGCACAGCGAGCCATCGGGCCACTGCAGATCGCCGGTGCCGTCCGTGCGCTTGACGTCGCACGTCGGCGTGTACATCGCGGTGTTGTTCGCGACGATCGTGTTCACGAGCGTGAGGCCGCCGCCGAAGATGCCGCCGGCGACCTGCCCCATCGCCGTCGAGTGGTTGTTCGCGATCGTGCAGTTCTGCATCGTGCCGGTCGGTCCATTGCCGAGCCACACGCCGCCGCCGTTGCTGCCGGTCGCGATGTTCTCGGCGATCGTGTCGTTCGTCATCTGCACGCTGCACGTGTTGATCCAGATGCCGCCGTTGTAGAAGGCCTGGTTGCGCGAGATCGTGCTGCTCGTGATGTCGAGCGCGAGGCCCTCGAGGTAGAGCCCGCCGGCGTTGCCCGAGGTGGTCGCGGTGACGACGTTGTGATCGACGGTCGACCGATCCATCGCGAACGCCCCGGTGTGGTCGTTCGACACGCGGAAGAACCCGCCGCCGATCGCGCCGGCCGTGCTGTTCACGAGCTTGACGCCGCACAACGACGTCATCTCGTGCGTGCCGTCCATGTAGACGGCGCCGCCGCAGCCGCCGTTGCCGGGGTTGCCTCCGGTGCCGGTCGCGGCGTTGCCGTCGAGCGTGGTGTTGACGAGCGTCAGGTTGCCGTTCAGCGACCCGACCGCGCCGCCGTCGCTCGCGGAGTTGTTGCGGAACGTGCTGCCGGCGATCACCGTCTCGCCGCCGCCGAAGCCGTAGATCGCGCCGCCCGCGAGATCCTGACCGGTCGCGCCCGCGTGGTTGTCGTCGAACGAGCAGTCGATCACGGTCAGGCTGCCGCCGTCGCGGTAGATCGCGCCGCCGCCGCGCGCGGTGTCGTCGCCGGTCGCCGGCCCCATCCCGCGCGTGAATGCGAGCCGCTGCACGGTGAGCCGCGGCGTCGTCGCGTTGTAGTTGGAATCGAGATAGAGGATGCGCGTCGTGCCGCCGCCGTCGAGCGTCACGAGGTTGCCGCCGTCGACGACGGTCTCGGCGGTGAACGTGATCGTCTGCGTGACCGCGATCGTCACCGGCTGCGTGCCGCACGCGAACACGATCGTGCCACCGGCGGCGGCCGCGGCCGCGAGCGCGGCCTCGGTGCAGCTGGCGGGCGTGCCGTCGCCGACGGTCTGCGTCGGCGACGACGTGTCGGCGAGCGGCGGCGCGCTGCACACCGCCTGCGGGACCTGGGCATCGCCGCTCGGCAGGCCCGGTCCGTCGGGCTGCGGCTTCGAGCTACCGCCCCCGCACGCCGCGATCGCGACTAGCCACCCCCATCGCATCCACCCATCGTCTCACGTCAGCGCGGGTGCTTGCGCGGACGGCCGCGGCGGCGCGGCTGGTCGCTCTGCGAGAAGTCGAGCTCCTCCGCGAAGCGCTCCTCGACGAGATCGTCGACCGACGTGTGAAGCGAGTCCAACCGCCGCAGCTCCTCGCGCTCGAACTCGGCGAACGAAGTATAAATACGCGGAAATCCAGACGACATTGGCGCTCCTTGCGAGGACATGCCCACATGTCCTACATCTGCGTACAAGGTACGCCGTGCGCGATCGAAGGGCCAAATTTTTGGATCGTCATAGTGCGGTGATACCGATGCTGCATGTCCCGCATCGTCGCGGTCGCGAACCAAAAAGGGGGCGTCGGCAAGACGACCACGGCGATCAACCTCGCCGCGTCGATCGCGTCGCGCGGGTATCGCGTCCTGCTCGTCGACTTCGATCCTCAGGGCAATGCGTCGTCCGGCGTCGGCTACCCGCGCGACAAGGTCGAGCTCTCGGTGTACGACGCGCTGGTCGGCGAGGTCTCGCTCGAGGACGTGATCCGGCCGACCGAGATCACGACGCTGTTCGTCGCGCCGTCGACCACCGATCTCGTCGGCGCCGAGATCGAGCTGATCTCCGCGGACCGCCGCGAGCGCTTCCTCGCCGACGCGCTCGCCCCGATCGCCGGCCAGTACGACTACATCGTGATCGATTGCCCGCCGTCGCTCGGCTTGCTCACGCTCAACGCGCTGGTCGCCGCCGACGGCGTCGTCGTGCCGATGCAGGCCGAGTACTTCGCGCTCGAGGGGCTGTCGGCGCTGACCGCGACGATCGAGAAGGTCCGCGCCGCGTACAACCGTCATCTCCAAATTGATGCGGTCGTCTTTACAATGTTCGACGGCCGCATGAACCTCGCGAACCAGGTCCGCGCCGAGGTCGCCAAGCACTTCGGCGACAAGGTCCTCGAGACCGCGGTGCCGCGCAACGTGCGGCTCTCCGAGGCGCCGAGCCACGGCAAGCCGGCGCTGCTCTACGACTTTCGCTGTCCGGGGACCAAGAGCTACCTCGCGGTCGCCGACGAGTTCCTCGACAAGACGTTGATCGTCGGTGATACGAAGGGGCAACCTGCCGCATGATGACGCCGCCGGACATGAAGAAGCGCGGGCTCGGTCGCGGGCTCGGTGCGCTGCTGCCGACGGCGGCAGCGCCGGCGCCGGCCGTCCGCGAGCCCGCGAAGCCGCGTACGTACTTCGCCGCAGGCATCGAGGACCTCTACCCGAGCCCGGAGCAGCCGCGCCGGCGGTTCGGCGAGACCGAGCTCGCCGAGCTCGCCGATTCGATCAAGGTCCACGGCGTGATCACGCCGCTGATCGTGCGGCCGCGCCGCGAGGGCGGCTACTACCTGATCGCCGGCGAGCGGCGGTGGCGCGCCGCGCAGCGCGCGGGCCTCCACGAGGTCCCGGTCGTCGTCCAGGAGGTCGACACGCGGGCCGCGTTCGAGCGCGCGCTCGTCGAGAACGTCCAGCGCTCCGACCTCGGCGCCCTCGAGGAGGCGGCCGCGTTCCAGCGCATGATCGACGAGTTCCATCTGACCCAGGAGCAGGTCGCCGAGCGCATCGGCAAGGACCGCAGCACGGTCGCGAACTCGATCCGCCTGCTCAAGCTGCCGCCGTCGGTGCGCCAGCTCGTCGAGGACGACCAGCTGTCGATGGGCCACGCCCGCGCGCTGCTCGGCCTCGACGACGCGCCGGCGATCGAGCGCGCCGCCCGCGCGGTCGTCGATCGCGGGCTGTCGGTCCGTGCGACCGAGGCGCTGGTGAAGAAAGCGCGTTCACCGGCGAAGGCCACCGACCGTGCGCGGGCGCCCACCAAGTCGGCCTCGGTGCGGGATCTCGAGGAGCGGCTGACCAAGGCGCTCGGCGGTCCGGTGGCGATCACCGAGGACGTGCCCGGCAAGTCGGGCCACATCGAGATCCGCTACCTGGACCTCGACCATCTCGACCGGCTGCTCGACCGCTTGCTTTAAGCGCCAGGCCGCTTGGTCGGCCCTGGCCTCGGGTGTGATAATCACGCTGAACTAGTGACGGAACGCGAGCACCCGCGCATGCCGTACGCCGTGCAGGTGGAGTTTCGAACCGCGTCGTCGTTCCTCGTCGCGTATTCGATGAACCTGTCGCGCGGCGGCATGTTCCTCGAGACCGACGCCGACATCCCGACCGGCGCGCTGATGACGCTCGACTTCTCGGTACCCGGCGTCGGGACGACGTCGCTCAACGGCGCGGTCGCGTGGCGGCGCAGCGGCGACGAGTCCGCGGGCCCGCCCGGCATCGGCGTCGAGTTCCAGGACGTCGCGCCCCAGCTCGGCTCGCTGATCGACCAGCTCGTCACCGGCTTCCACGGCGTCCACGTGCTGCTGCTGTCGGGCGACCGCCAGGACCGCACGACGCTCGCGCGCAACATCAAGTCGATCATCGCGACCGCGGAGATCACGCAGGCCGCCGACGCGAACGTCGCGGCGACCGTGCTGTCGAGCGAGCTCGACATCGCGATCGTCGACGTCGACTTCGACGTCGACGGCGGCATCAAGACGATCCAGACCGCGAAGGCGCAGACCCCGCCGGTCCCGGTCATCGCGATCACGTCGAACGCCGCCTACCGCGAGCTCGCCGCCGCGGCCGGCGCCGACGAGCTGATCGCGAACCCGCCCGCGTTCGCCGACCTCCAGCTCGTGCTCGTGCGCGCGCTCGCCAAGCCCGTCGCGATCCGCGCGGTCACGGGCGACAGCACCGACGTCGAGATGTGAGGAGGCCGCGTCGCCTGCGGCGGCGCACGATCGGGTTCGCGCGCCTTCGGCGCGCTCGGGCGTCCGGCGTCCGGCGTCTGGCGTCCGGAAGATCGGAGCTCGTGCTCGTACTCGTTCTCGTGCTCGAAGCGCGCCGGAGCCGCGCGATGACGATCGAGCGCGGCGCGGCCGCTTGTTCTCCGGCCGGACGCCGGACGCCGGATGCCGGATGCCGGAGCGCGGCGAAGCCGCGCGACGATGATCGCGCGCCGCGCAGCGGCGCGGCCTTTCACGCGCGCCGCCGGCGCGCGGCCTCGACCGTGTTCTCGAGCAGGCACGCGATCGTCATCGGCCCGACCCCGCCCGGCACGGGCGTGATCGCGCGCGCGCGCTCGGCGGCGGCGGCGAACTCGACGTCGCCGAGGAGCTTGCCGTCGGGCCTCCGGTTGATGCCGACGTCGAGCACGACCGCGCCGTCGGCGATCCAGTCGCCGCGGACGAGCTCGGGCTTGCCGATCGCGGCGACGACGATGTCCGCGCGGCGGACCTCGCCGGCGAGATCGCGCGTCTTCGAGTGACACATGGTCACCGTCGCGTTCGCGTTCTGCAGCAGCATCGCGACCGGCTTGCCGACGAGCACGCTGCGGCCGAGCACGACCGCGCGCGCGCCCTCGAGCTTGGCGCCGACCTCGGCGAGCAGCTTCATGCAGCCCTTCGGCGTGCACGGCACGAACTGCGGCTTGCCCTGCGCGAGGAAACCGAGGCTGGTCGGGTGCAGGCCATCGACGTCCTTCGCCGGATCGATCGCGCGGATCACCGCGTCGGTGTCGAGGTGCTTGGGCAGCGGCATCTGCACCAGGATGCCGTCGACGTCCGGATCGGCGTCGAGCGTGGCGACCAGGTGCATCAGCTCGGCCTGCGACGTCGCCGCCGGCAGCTTGTGATCGCGGACGTCGACGTTCGCCTCGCGCGCCGCCTTCGTCTTGCTCTTCACGTACACCGCGGACGCCGGATCGTCGCCGACCAGCACGACCGCGAGGGTCGGCGCGATGCCCTGGTCTCGCAGCGCCAGCGCCGCGGACGCGACCTCGCCACGCACGCGCGCGGCGACCGCCTTGCCGTCGATCCGCACCGCGGTCACGACGCGCTCGCGGCCGCTTTGTTTCCCGAGCCCGAGCCCGAGCCCGAGCCCGAGCCGGAATTCGTGCTCGTACTCGTACTCGTACTCGTACTCGTGCTCGTGCTCGTGCTCGATCCGCTGCCGCTGCCGCTGCCGCTCTCTCTGGAGCTCGCCGGGGCCGACTCGGTCTTCGTCTCCGCCGGCTTCGATTCTGGCTTGCTCGACGAGTACAGATCCTTGTACCAGCCGCTGCCCTTGAGCTGGAACGCGGTCCGCGAGATCAGGCGCTCGAGCTCACCGCCGCATGCCTCGCACACGGTCTTGTCCGGATCGCTCATCCGCTGCTGGTACTCGAACTCCTTGTGGCACGCCTTGCACGCGTATTCATAGATCGGCATGTACGACTGCTCCTAAGCTTCCAGGCTCACGATGCGCACGGCCAGCTCGCCGTCAACGTCTACCAGCTCGCCGCGGCCGATCAGCCGGCCCTCGGCGCGGACCTCGAACGGGCCCGCAAGTGGGCGTCCGAGCTGGACGATCTCGCCGACAGCCAGGCCCATCACCTGCCTGAGCGAGAGCCGCGTCGTGCCGAGCCCGACGGTGAGCTCGACCGATGCATCGTCCGGAAGCGCCATGTCGCGCGGAACATAGCCGGACACCACCTCGGCGACCAAGGCCTTTGGTGAGGCGCGGAGCCCGACGGCGCCTCCGAAGACCTCCAGGTCGCAGCAGCGCTCGACCGTGACGAGGTCGCGGACGGCCAGCCGCGCGGCCGCCCCGGCGGGCAGCGCGCAGCGCGCGAGCACGACCGGCGCGTCGATCGTCCACGTGTCGGCCCACGCCGGCACGCGCGCGGGTGGCGCACGCAGCTCGAGCGCGCGCGGCACGAACGCGACGACGGCGCCGAGCTCGCCGCACAGCTCGATCGCGATCGCCTCGCGCGGCGGCGCGACGGGCTCGACGCGCGGCCACACCTCGGCCGCGACGCCGAGCCGCCGGACGACCCGCGCCACCGCGAGCGCCCACAGCGCGTGCTCGACGACGCCGAGCGGCCGCGGCGCCGCGAGCTCCGCGGGCCCGCCGAGCGTTCGCTGCGCGAGCGCGCGCGCCGCGGCGGCCGTGCCGAACACCGCGATCGACTCGCCCGCGAGCCGGACCTCGCAGGACGGCGCGTGCGGATCGAGCGCGACGCCCTCGCCCACCCGCACGACCTCGCCGGACAGCTCGCGCGCGGCGATCCAGCGCGCGAGCGCCGACACCAGCCGCGCGTCGCGCGCCGACACGCGGCCTACGCGCGCCCACGGATACGCCGAAAACTTGGGCAGGTTTTCCAAGCTGGTACGATTTTATCCCACATCCGACCACCCGAGGTGATCTCCGTGCACGACCGCCGACTCGGCTTCCGCGTTCCGTTCGAATCGATGGTCACGTCCTACGTCCGCGACCGCCCGGTGCGCGCCGTGGCCGCGAACCTGTCGGACTCGGGCGTCAGCCTGTCCGCGCTGTCGATGCTCGCCCCGCCGCCAGGGCTGGTTGTCGGCCTCGAGATCGATCTGCCGGGAACAACCGACTCGATCTGGGCGTCTGGTCGGATCTGCTATCGCAAGGACGACGCGCTCGCGTCGGGCCCCAACTCCGTACACATGCCCGAGGTTCGATGCCTGGCATCGAACCTCGGCGTGCGCTTCATCGCCATGGCGCGCGCCCAGGCGCAGCTGGTTCGCGATTTCTGCATCGAGATGCGCCGCAAGCACCTCGGGGCATTGCTCGCGCGAATTCGCGCCTAAAGGCGCGAATCCGAGCTGGGCTGTCTATCGCATTGATGGCGCAACTAAGCCAGCTATGATCCGGGGAGGTCATGAGGCGCCTCCTCCTCGCGTTCGCGCTCGCCGCCGCATCGGCGGGCCCCGTCCTCGCGCAGCCCGGCGACTGGGGCGCCCAGCGCAACCCGTTCGATCCGAGCGTGATCGCGAAGTACAAGGCGATCCTCGCGAGGAACCCGCACGACGCGGGTGCGCTCGCGAAGCTGCTCGAGATGTACCGGCGCTACTCGACCGTCGACACGCTCAAGGGCGAGTACGGCAAGCTCCTCGACAAGAAGGCCGACGACTGGGCCGCGCTCGTCGTGCTCGGCCGCCTGCAGCACGCGACCGGCGACGACGCGCGCGCGCTCGACCTGTGGACCCGCGCGGTCACCGCGAGGGACGCCGACCCGACGACGTGGATCCTGATCGGCGAGCTCGACAAGGCCGCCGGCCACAACAAGGACGCGCGCGCCGCGTACGACAAGGCGCTCGCGCACTCGACCAGCAAGGACCAGAAGAAGAAGGCGCTGCGGGCGCTCGCCGACCTCGCGCTCGCGACCGGCGACAACGACGGCGCGAACGCCTACTTCAAGCAGTTCCTCGATCTCGATCCGAAGAACGCGCAGCTGTGGATCGAGCGCGGCGACGCGATGCTCGCCGCCGGCAAGCGCGACGTGGCGCTCGAGAGCTACGCCGCGGCCGAGAAGCTGCTCGGCGGCGATCCGGCCAAGCGCGTCGAGGTGGTGTCGCGGCGCGGCCAGGCGCTCGAGGGCATGGGCAAGGACGACGAGGCGGTCGCCGAGTACCGCCGCGCGATCAAGCTCGCGCCGAAGGGCTACTACCTCGAGACCGAGCTCACCGGCCGCAT
>JBLMXA010000572.1:0-14503 GCA_050257515.1 Acidobacteriota bacterium
CAGCGACGCGCGATCGCAGACCAGCCGCGCGTTGCACGCCTGATCGAGCGTGCACGGCTCGCCGGGGCCGGCGAGGTCGGGCGGACCGTCGAGGATCGTGATCGTCGGATCGTCGACGACGGGGACGGTGAGCTCGCGCGCGTTCCACGTCACGTGGTGGAGCGTGCCCGTGATCTCGATCGTCGCGCCGATCTCGGGCATCGGCGCCGCCGGATCGATGTCGGTGACGTGGACGCCGAGCCCCCACGCCGCGGCGAGCGCGCCGGGCGTGAAGTCGGGGTTGCCCTGCACGACCTGCGAGGGCGTCTTCGAGCGGATCAGGATGTAGTGATCCGGCGTGCGCGGGTACTTCGCGCCGGCGTCGTCGTACGCGGGCACGCGCCCGCGCAGCTGCTCGTCACCCTGATCGAGGATCCAGTCGAGGTCGTTGCCATGCTGCGCGAGCTGCTGCCTGCGCATCGCGGTCTGCGTCGAGTCCCACGTCGTCGCGAACACCGTGCCGACCACGACGACGAGGTGACCCTCCGGCGCGCCCGCCGCCTTCTCGGGCGTCAGCTTGCCGCTGTACGGGTCGCCGCAGGCGGCGAGGAGGGCGAGCACCCAGACGCGACGCATGCGGCGTACGTAGCACGACCTAGTACCAGTGGTGCGCCTGCCAGAACTGCCTCGCGTGGTGCCAGCTGCCGTAGCGCTGGTCGACGTAGCGCGTCGCCGCCGCGTACTGCGCGCCGAGGCTCGTCGACCGCCAGCTCGCGCCCAGGTACTGCTTGCGCGTCGCCTCGAGCATCTGGAACGCGCCGAACGCGGTCGAGTGCGCGTTCTGCGCGCGCGGGTTGCCGCCCGACTCGTGCATCATGATCCAGCGACGTGGTGCGGGCTCCCACATCCGACGACGATCGCCAGCGCCAGCTGCCTCACGCCTCGAGTCTCGCCGGCTGCACCGGCGCGTGGCAGGCTGGCATCCAACAGGCATGAGCAGAACGCGGTGGCGGGTGATGCGCCAGGACGACAACGGCAACGTCTACCTCGTCGCCGAGACGGCGACCGAGGGCGAGGCCTGCACGATCGCGCGCATGTTCGAGGCGCGCGGACACAGGCAGCTGTACTCGGTCGAGCCGTTCAGTACAGCGCCCGAAGCGCTTCCGTATCGCTGATGATGACCTTGCGGCCCTCGGTCGCGATCAGGCGCTTGCGCTTGAACTGACTGAGCGTGAGCGACACCGTCTCGCGCGTCGACCCGATCAGGTTCGCGAGCTCCTGGTGCGTGATCTTGAGCGCGACGAGCGTGCCGCGCGCGTCCTCGACGCCGTACTCGGTCGCGAGCTTGACGAGCAGCTCGGCGAGCTTGCTCGACACGTCGCGGAACACGAGCGCCTCGACCTTGTTCTCGAGCTCGCGGCGGCGAACGATCATGAGGCGAGTCATCGCGAGCCCGAGCTGCGGATGGCTGTGCATCAGCTCCTCGAAGTGCACGCGATCGATCTCGGACAGCAGCGCGTTCTCCACCGCCTCGGCCATCTCGGTGCGCGGACCGCCGTCGAGTAGACAGCTATCGCCGAACAGCTCGGCCGGTCCGTGATAGGCGAGCGTCAGCGACTTGCCGTCGCGCGTCACCTTGCTCACCTTGATCCGCCCGCCGTGCACCAGAAACAGCGACTTGCCAGGATCGCCGGGTAGATAGACGACATCACGCCGGCGCGCTTCTCGCAGCTCCACACGCTCGGCCATCCGCGCGATCGCGTCGGGGCCGAGGTCCGCGAGGAGCGGTACCTTGCGGAGATACCAGAGAACTCGCTTGGGGTCGGGCACGCACGAATTGTAGCTCGCCTCGCAAGCGGCGTGCACGTTGTCGCGTGGGTTACCAAAGGTACGACCCAGAGATTGTACGTGATCCCTGGTACTTGGACGTCAAAGAGATCCCGTACCTACATCTTCAAACGAGGATGTCACCGGGCTCACCGGAGGTCGCGACCTGGACGGTGACACCCCGCCACGTGGGCTCGCGCGCCATGCGCTCGGCGAGCCGCGCGACCACGAGATCCTCGATCGTGCGGCGCAACGGGCGCGCGCCGAGCCTCGGATCGTGACCGAGCTCGGCGAGCCGCGCGCGCGCCGCGGGCGTGATCGCGAGCTTCAGCTCGCGCGCGACGAGGCCCGGCCGCGCGCGCAGCTTCGCGAATTCGAGATCGACGATCCGCTCGAGCGCGGCGCGCGGCAGCGGCTGAAACGGCACGATCGCGTCGAGCCGGCCGAGCAGCTCGGGGCGGAAGAACTGGCGGATCGCGCCTCCCGGATCGCGCGCGGCGTGCGGATCGCTCGAGAAGCCCGGCGGGTTCGGATCGGCGGCGCCGAGGTTCGTCGTCATCGCGATCAGCGTCATGCGGAAGTCGACGAGGCGGCCGAACGCGTCGGTCAGCCGGCCCTCGCCGAGCACACCGAGCAAGAGGTCGAACGCGGCGTCGTCGGCCTTCTCGATCTCGTCGAACAGCACGACCGACAGCGGCTGGCGCCGGATGCGATCGGCGAGCGACGTGCCCGCCGGCGACGGCGTGACGAGCCGCGCGATCGCGCCGGGCGTGCCGAGCTCGCTCATGTCGACGCGCACGAGCCGGTCTGCATCGCCGAACAGGTAGCGCGCGAGCTGCTTCGCGAGCTCGGTCTTGCCGACGCCGGTCGGCCCCGCGAACAGCAGCGCGCCGACCGGGCGCTGTGGATCGTCGAGCCCGGCCTTGAGCCGCGCGATCACGCGCGCGCACGCGAGGCACGCGTGGTCCTGGCCGATCACGCCCTTCTGCAGCTCGCGCGCGATCGCGGCCGTGTCGAGCGCGCGCTCGGGCGCGAGCAGCTCGACGGGCATGCCCGACCACGCGCCGAACGTCTGCGTCAGCTCGGCGAGCGACAGCTCGAGCTTGCGCTGCAGCGAGCAGTAGTCGACGAACGCGAGCGCCTTGCCGGGGAACGCGGTGTCGCGGCGGAACGCGTCGCACAGCTCGCACAGCCGGCGCGCGGCGTCGGTCGCGATGCGCACCGGCGGAGCGAGGCGCTGGCCGTACGGCTCGAGCAGCGCGATCACCTGCGCCGGTGTCGCCTCCGGGATGCGCACGATCCGCAGGGCATCGACGAGCGCGGGGTGGCGCTGGCGAGCCTTGACCAGCTCGGTCTCGTCGCACTCGGCGACGAGCGCGACCTCGCCCGCGATCACGCTCGGCGCGAGCAGGTCGCTGATCGACGCGCCGTCGGACATCGGCGCCATGATGTCGGCGAGCCGGTCGACGTAGAGCGCGTCGCTCCCGCCGGCGAGCTCCTTGATCATCATCAGGCAGCGCTGCTGCCACATGCCGAGGTAGATCATGCCGGCGACGATGCGGTCGGCGCTCGTCGCCCACAGCCGGCGGCGCACGCCGGCCTTGCCGCGCCCGCGCTCGAGCAGCCCGCGCGCGAGGCGGCGCACGAGCGCGGTCTTGCCGGCGCCGCGCGGTCCGACGAGCAGCAGGCTCGCCAGCTTCCTGGTGTCGAGCGCGGGCGCGAGGTGGTCGTAGATCGGATCGACGCCGACGGTGGCGGGCAGCCGGCTCGCGCGCGCGAGCGCGACCCAGTCCTCGGCGACCGCCTCGAGCGTCGGCGCCGGATCGGGCTCGTCCTTGGTGCGGGCGCGGGCGCGCGCGGCGGCCTCGATCGGGCTCCACTCGACGATCTGCTCGTCGAGCTCGCGCCGCAGATCGTAGAGCGATGCCGCGTTGTCGCCGACGAGCGCGGAGAACACGAGCGAGCGGATCGTGTCGGGCACCGCCGCCAGATCCTCGGCGACGAACGACCAGTCGAAGCGCGGCACGAGCACGCGGTAGAGCGGGGCGCCGTCGAGCTTCGCGCCCCGTGTCATGGAGTCGGCCGGGCCGATTCTCATCGGCGCGGCCGCGTACGCGAGACGGATCGGCACGCTCGCGCCGGTGATCACGTAGCCGCGCGGATCGGGGCGGCCGGGATGGATGTCGACCTCGATGCGCCGCAGCTCGAGCTGTTCCTTCCACAGGTAGCGCTCGACCGTCTCGGGCTCGTCGGCGAGCAGCGCGGCTTGCGGCGCGAGCCGCGCGAGCGCGGTCTCGACGTCCTCGGCCATCGCCGCCGGCGGCGGCGGCTCGAACACGAAGCGGAACCGGCGCAGCAGCACGGCGGAGACGAGCCCGCCGTGGTGCTGCGTCACGAACACGCGGAACGCGGGGCGGGTCATGGCTTGCGGCTCCACGCGAGGTGCCAGCCGCGGCGCACCGCGCTCGGCACGTCGGACACGGTGCAGCGATCGATCCAGCCGGTCGCGAAGTCCTCGACCTCGATCTGGAACGGCCGCATCGACCACCACAGCGCGTTGCGCGTGGTCAGCGTGCGCGTCACCGGCAGCAGCACGTCGGGGTTCGGCGGCAGCGCGCCGCCGTGCTCGAGCACGCGCTCGAGCTCGCGGCGAGCGGCGAGGTGATCCTTCAGCACGTCCGCGGGCGGGCGCGCCGCGCCGGGCCGGATCTCGACGCGGATCACGTCGGGCTCGGCGGCGGCCGCGCGAAGCAGCCACGTGCCGTGCTCGTTCGCGAGCGCGTCGCGCACGAACAGCCCGCGGAGCTGCAGCACGACGTCCTTGCGCGCGCGCCAGAACTTGAGCCAGTCGTCGAACGTGCCGGTGCCCTTCTTGCCGAGCGCGATCTTGCCGACGTCTCCCTGGTCGTCGGCGTGCGCGGCCTCGTCGGTCCACGCCGGCTGCAGCGCGAACACCTGCATGACCACCGGCAGGCCGTTGGACTGCGACTGCCCGATGCGCGACAGGATCACGGTGACCGCGTGCGCGTCGCGCTCGAGCAGGTGCGGCAGCGCGCGCTCGATCAGCATCGCCTCGGCGATGCCGGCGATCAGCGAGTCGCGGCTCGCGGGCGTGCGCGCGATCCGGCGTCGCTTCGGCAGTGGACGGTCGTGCTCGTGCTCGTACTCGTGCTCGTGCTCGACCAGCCCGAACAGCTGCTCGAGCGCACCGAGCCGCTGGTCGAGCTCGTCGACGAAGTAGCGCAGCTCGAGCGTGGCCTCGGCGCGTGCCCGCTCGATCGCGCGAGTCGCGCGCACGCGGACGACGGCCGCCGCCGCCTGCGAGATCGCCGGCTCGAGCCGCGTCGTCGCGAGATCGAGCGCACCCTCGAGCACGTACGTGCCGGGCACCGGCGCGCGCTCGGCCATCGGCTCGAGCGTCGCCGCGATCTGTCCGGCATCCTCGGCGAGCCGGATGATGCGCAGCCGCGCGGGCGGCGCGGTCGCGAGCAGGTCGACGAGCGCGCCGCCGATCCGGTCCTCGAGCCAGCGCTTGACCGTGCGTGCGCCGTAGCGCGGATCGAACGCGTCGGTCACGGCGCGCCGGCGCACCGCCGCGCCGGCGTAGACGAACGTGTTGCGCTCGCGCAGGCCGCGGCGCGCGAGCAGCTTCGCGAGCTCCTTGTCGACCACCTTCGCGGCGACCTCGGGGGTCAGCGGCTCGAACGGCACGACCTGATCGATGCGGTTGAACAGCTCGACCGGGAAGAACTCGCGCACCGCGCGCGCGACCTCGGCGAGGATGCGATCGCGCGTGTCGCCAAAGCCGATCGGCTGCGCGTTCTTGCTGCCGAGGTTCGACGTCATGATCACGACCGCGCTCGCGAAGCTCGCGACGTCGCCGGCCGCGTCGGTGAGCCGGCCCTCGTCGAACAGCTGCAGCAGCAGGTGGAGCACCTGCGGGTGCGCCTTCTCGATCTCGTCGAGGAGCACGACGCAGAACGGCTGCGCGCGCACGCGCGAGGTCAGCAGGCCCTCGGGGTTCCAGCGGTCGCCGATCAGGCGCGCGACGGCGTCGCCGCCGCTCATCTCGCCCATGTCGATGCGCACGAGCCGCGACTGGTCGCCGTAGAGGTACTCGGCGATCGCGGTCGCGAGCTCGGTCTTGCCGGTGCCGGTCGGCCCGGTGAACAGCATCACCGACACCGGGCGGCCCGGATCGGCGAGCCCGCCGCGCACCTTGAGGATCACGTCGGCCGCCGCCCTCGTCGCGGCGGGCTGGCCGATCACGCGCGCCGCGAACTGCGCTTCGACCTCCCCGGCGTCGAGCGGCTTGTCGAGCGACAACAGGTTCGGCGCGAGCCCGGTCGTGCGCGCGAGGTACGCGAGCACGTCGGCCGGCGTGATCTCGCGGCCGTCGTCCTCGGCGATCCGCGCGGCGTCCTCGGCGACGCGCCGCACGATCTCGATCGCGACGCCTGGCCGCGCGCGCCACGGGAACAGCGCGGCGCCGAGCTCGAGCGCGGTGCGCGACACGAACGGATGGAGCGCGACGCGCTCGAGCCTCGCCTCGAGCGCGCGCACCTCGTGCAGCAGCAGCGACGCGGTCTCCTGCGGCGACGCGGCGGGCACCGCGACCAGCGCGAGCGCCTCGGCGAGCCCGGGCGCGTCGCGCTCGAGCCTCGCGTACTGCTCGGTCGTCAGCTCGGCGACGAGCGCGACGTCGCCGCGGCGCACCGGGCCCCGGAAGAAGTCGGCGAAGCTGCGCTCGCTCTGCCGCGACTGGCCGAGCCGGCCCCACAGGTGGAGATCCTCGAGCCACAGGATGCCCCGGTGCCTGCGCGCCTCGTCGAGCACCGCGAGGCAGCGCTCCTCCCACTCGCCGAGCCGCGACATGCCCGCGATCAGGCGCTTGCCGCTGAGCCGCCACACGTGCGCGCAGCGATCGCGGTTCTTGTGGATCGGATAGCCGTCCTCGACGAGGCGATCGGCGATCCACTGCAGGATCAGCGACGTCTTGCCCGCGCCCGGCGGGCCGACGACGGCGACCGAGCGCGGGCGCGCGCCGCTCAGCAGATAGGCCAGTCGCTCGCGGTACGGCGAGCGCGGCACGATGCCGCGGAGGCCGCCGATCACGCGCTGGGTCTCGTCCACCGCCAGGTCGTGCAGCACGCGATCGGGCTTCGGGGCCGCGGCGGCGGCGCGCGGATCCTTCTTGCGTGACGGCAACAGGTCGATCAGCGACTGCGCCTCCGCCGAGAACGCGACGGTCAGCAGCCGATCCTTGCCGTTGCTCAGCAGCTCGTCGAGATCGTCGTGATCCTCGAGCTCGGACCAGTGGTGGCGCGCGAGCAGCTGGCCGAGCGGGGCGACCTCCGCGCGGTCGTCGGTGACGAACCACATGTCGCGGCGCACCGGGTGATACACGAACAGGTGCTGGCGGTCGTCGCTCGTCCACCTGGGCTCGACGATCAGCGGCAGCTGGCCGTGGAGGCTGCCGGCCCTCGTCTTGACGTCGATCGGCACCCGCTGGAGCTCGCTGCCGACCGGCAGCTGGAACAGCTCCTGCTGCGCCGGCGGCACGCGCTTGAGCGTGTCGCGCAGGCGCTCGATCATGCGCTCGCGCAGCCGCGTCTCGCCGTTGCCCGACAGCGACGCGGCGTAGCGTGGCGGCACGAGCGCGGTCCACTCGTCCTCGGTCGACGGCCGGCCGTGGTAGATGCCGACGGTGAAGTGGATCCTCACGTCGACGATTTCCCCTGCGCCGGGTTGAGCTGCGCGAGCGGGTTGTCCCACTTCCACAGCGTCTCGCCGACGTCGTAGCGGCACTTGTGGCCGGCGTGCTGGGCGGCGTCGATCACGCGGACGACCGCGGCCTCGGGCAGCCGGGCCGCGAGCTCGTGCCACGGCACGTCGAGCTCCTCCTCGTGGACGATCACGCGATCGCCGGGCACGTCGATCTCGCGGAACGGCTGGCCGCGCGCGGGCTTCGGCTGCGGCGGCGTCGGCAGCGTCGCCCACTCGAGGTCGGAGAATTCGGTCTTGGGCTCGAGCGCGTCGACCCACGCGTGGCACGGCTCGCCCGCGAGCCCGGTGAAGCGGTGGAGGCCGGCCTCGAGCTGGCACAGCACGTCGGCGCCGGTGCCGGCGATCCGCACGAGCGCCGCGGGCTGCGTCAGCCGGCCGTCCTCGACCCACGCGCGATCGTGCGGCGGGCCCCACGGATGGTGCCAGCCCGCACCCTGCTCGCCCCACACGTGCACGCTGCCGCGCCAGCCGAGGTGCGACGCCGCGCCGAGCACGAGCTTCACCCACTCGACGATCGCGGCGCGCGCGTCGGGCGAGTGGACGAGCAGCGTCGCGCCGGCGCGCTGCGGGCGCAGCCCGGTGAGCAGGAAGAACAGGTCGCGGCGGAACTGGTGGCGGTTGGCGACCGCGGCGTCGATCAGCTCGACCGCGTCGACGTCGCGCGCGAGCGCCTCGAGGCACAGCTCCTCGGCGGTGCGCAGCTCGCCCTGCGCGCGCGTGCACGACGCGACGAGCGCGCTCAGCCGCGCGTGCTCGGCCGACAGCCGCGCGATCTCGTGGCCCGGCAGCTTCGGCTTGCCGTCGGTCTTGCGCGCGGCGGTCGCGAGCGTCGCCTCGAGCTCGCCGAGCTTGTCGCGCACGGCCTGCGCCATCGGCAGCGCGAGCTCGCGATCGGTGTCGCGCCGCAGCTCGCCGAGCGCGAGCGCGCCGCGCACGAGCTTGCGCCCGGTCGCCGACGCGCGCCGCCACAGCGCGATCGCGACGTCACCTGCGTGCTCGCCGAGGCGCGCGCCCTGCGGCTTCGTCGGCGGCGCTTCGTCGGGCGTCCGGACCGTCAGCGTGCCGCCGGCGCCGTCGGCGCCGGCCTTCGCGAGCAGCCGCGCGGCGGGCGCGATCAGCTGCGCGTCGAGGTGGCGGCGCAGCGCGCGCGCGCCGAGCTCCGCGGAGAACCCGTGCTCGGCGAGCCGCGCGATCGCCGCGGGCGACACGTCGAGGATCACGCCGCTCTGCGTGAAGCCGCGGCGCTCGGCGAGCCGCGCGATCGCGATCTCGGCGACGCGCGCGATCTCGTCCTCGGCGAGCGGGTGGAACACGACGATCTGATCGAGGCGGTTGACGAGCTCGGGGCGGAACGCGGCGAGCACCGCATCGCGGAAGCGCGTGTCCTCTCGCTCGCGATCCGACCGGGGCGCGCCGATGCCGAGCCGGCCCTTCGCGCCGCGCGTGCCGAGGTTCGAGGTCAGCACGATGATCGCGTTGTGAAAGTAGGTCGTGCGACCGCGGCCATCGGTCAGCCGCGCCTCGCCGAGGACCTGCAGCAGCAGGTCGAACACCGACGGGTGCGCCTTCTCGATCTCGTCGAGCAGCACGACGCCGAACGGCTGCGACTTGACCGCTGACGTCAGCCGGCCCTCGTCGTGTCCGCCGCCGAACAGGCGCTCCGCCGCCCACGGATCGGTGTACTCGCTCATGTCGAGCCGCACCATCTTGTCCCCCGTAGGGGAGGCTGCGCGCTCCGGCGCGCCGAACAGATATGCCGCGACCGAGCGCGCGAGCTCGGTCTTGCCGACGCCGCTCGGGCCGACGAACAAGAGCGACGCGAGCGGCTTGTCCGCCGGCTGGAGCCGCGCCTTCGCGACGCAGATCGCCTCCGCGACGCGCGCGACCGCGGCGTCCTGGCCGACCATGCGCTTGCGGAGCTGCGCGACGACGTCGGCCTGCGCGAGCGCCTGCGTGTCGTCGAGCAGCGCGATCGGGATGCCGGTCGCCCACGAGAACGAGCCGAACAGCTCGCGCTCGCCGAGCACCGCGCCCTTGCCCTGCTCGTCGCGCGCGGCGTCGTGCGCGACCCGCAGCTCCTCGAGCACGCGCACGGCCTTGCCCGGGAACGCGCGGTAGGGCAGGTAGCGCCGCGCGAGATCGACCGCGGTCGGCACCATCTGCGGCGCGATCTGCGGCCGCTGCGGCTGCGTGCGCAGCCAGTACGCGGCCCACGCGCGGCACGCGTCGATCGTCACCTGCGGATCGGTCGCGGGGACGTGGACGCGCAGCATCGCGCCGATCAGCGACACGTCGCGGCGCTCCGCGCGATCGAGCGCGACCGCGGTGAGCTCGCCGACGATGCGCACGCGCCCGTCGACGACGTGCGCGCGGATCGCGGCTCCGAGCTCGATGCCGCCCTCGGCGGGGCGATCGGCGAACAGCGCGCCGAAGTCGTCGAAGTAGAGCACCGCGTCGAGCGCCTCGGCGGCCTCGAGCACCGACGCGACGCGCTGCTGCCACTCGCCGAGCCCGCTCGCGCCGGCGACGAGCTCGCTCGCGCTCGTCGCCCACAGCTGGCGGGTCGGGTTCGCCGCGATCCACGCGTGGACGAGCGCGCTCTTGCCGACCGCCTCGTCGCCGACGAGCAGCAGGCTGCGCCGCGGCCCGCCGTCGCGCGCCTCGAGCGCGCGCGTCAGCTGCGCGAGCAGCTCGCCGCGGCCGACGAGCGGCGCCGGCGGATCGGCCGGCTGCACGCGGCGGCCGGCGCTCTCGAGCGTCGCGAGCGCGAGCCGGCGGCGCTCGACCTCGGCGAGCGCGCGGCGGCCCATGGCCTGAGCGAGCGGCGGCGTCGCGAGCACGACCACCAACGGCTCGAGCCGCGCGGGCGTCCACGACATTACGCGGCGCCAGCCGTCGAGGTCGAGCGCGAGCGCGGCGGGCAGCACCGACAGCTCGGCGGCGACGCGCGTCGCGAGATCCTCCTTGCGATCGACGTAGCACGCGTGGCCGAACGCCGGCACGAACACCCAGTAGCCCGCCGGCGCCGGGCGCGGCGGCCCGGAGGCCGCCCCGCCCGGATCTGTGACACGGGGTGCATCGCGCGGTTCGGGCACGATGCCGACCGCGACGCGCACGCGCGCCGGGCGGCCGAGCCGGCCCTCGAGCTCGGGGCGCACGAGCTCGACGTCGACGTGCTCGAGCCGCACGCCCTCGGGCAGCATCAGCCGCGCGACGGTCGCCGGCCGCGCCTCGTCGGGCAGCTCCGAGAGCGCGAGCTCGAGCTCACCGCGCGTGCCGTCCTCGCCGCCGTAGGTGATCAGCGCGGGCGCGCTGACCGGCGACAGCTCGTGGTAGTCGCTCGGCAGCTCGCGGCGCATCGCGAGCGTCGTGAACCGCAGCTTGTCGGTCATGCCGCCCCCGTGGCGGCGAGCGCGAGCCCGGTGGCGACGACGACGAGCGCGAGCGCGAGCAGGCCATTCGCGGGGACGCGGTCGAGCGCGTCGAGATCGCCGCGCGTCGCGAGGATCACGATCGCGTTGTTCGCGAGGTGGGCGACCATCGTCGGCAGCGCGGAGCGCGCGCGGATCGCGACGTAGCCGAGCGCGAGCCCGAGCGGGAACACGGCGACCATCTGGCGCGGGATCAGGTGGAACGCCGAGAACAGCACCGCCGAGATCGCGACCGCGGCGGCGACCGGCAGCCGCGACGCGAGGCCGCGCGCGAGGATGCCGCGGAACACGAGCTCCTCGACGATCGCGGGCAACAGCGCGATCGCGAGGATGCTCGGCGGCAGCGACGTGTGCTCGAGCACCTTGTCGACCGGCCCCATGTCGCCCGGTGGGTGCAGCCACTCGACGATGCGCAGGCCGACGTACCAGGTCGCCAGCCCGATCAGCGCGCCGGCGATCACGTGGCGCACGCGCGCCGGCGCGAGCCCGACGACCGCCAGGCCGCCGCGCCGCCGGGCGTATGCCACCAGGGCCACGCCGACCGCGACGTAGGCCACGACGACCGCCGGCAGCCCGGCGAGCCCGCCGGCCGCGAGCAGGATCTGCAGCGCGTACAGCGACGCCACCGCCATCGCCACCAGCACGAGTGCCTGCACGGGCGACAGCGCGTGATACAACGATGGTGTGCGTGGGTCGCTTCCGCTCGGGCTCGTCATCGGCCTCGTGATGGGGGCCGGGGCAATGTATCTCGTGCTGCGCCCGCCGTGGGGCAGCCACGCCGCGGCTCCCGGTGATGCCGCGCAGATCGCGCAGGCGCCGGGCGATGCCGGTGCCGGCAAGCCGAAGCGCAAGCACGGCCGCGGCCATCACCGCGCGGGCGGTAGTACGATGACCGGCGGCGCGACGGACGACCAGGCGTGGGCGAACCAGGGCGACGTCGAGGAGACCGAGGGCCCGCCGCCGGTGCAGCTCACCTCCGCCGATCGCGCGCTCGAGTGGCGCGGCGACGACGTGTCGCCGCCGCCGCGCAAGCTCGACATGTCGAACGACGCGCGCGCGCTCGACGACGGCGAGATCAACTCGACGATCTCGAGCCAGTCAGGGCCAGCGCAGCAGTGCGTCGTGCAGGCGACGCCGAACGCGCCGCTGACCGGCACGATCACCGTGAAGATGGTCGTCGACGCGCAAGGCCACGTCACGCGCAGCAAGGTGCAGGCGCCGCACGTGCTGTTCGAGCACGGCCTTCTGAACTGCCTCAAGGGCGCGGTCGGCCGCATGAAGTTCCCGGGCACCGGGATCCCGACGCTCGTGACGATGCCGATCAACCTGACGTGAGCCTAGTGACCGTGCGCGAGCAGGTCGCGGATCTCGGTCAGCAGCTTCTCCTCGGGCTCGGGCTTCGGCGCCGCCGGCTCCGCCTTCTTGACGAGGCGCTTCATCGGCACGACGACGAGGAAGTACACGACGGACGCGATGATCACGAACGTGATCAGCGCGTTGATCACGCCGCCGAAATCGAACGTCTGGCCGAGCACGTGGAGCTTGCCGCCCGAGACACCGCCGCCGAGGAAGATGTTGATGAGCGGCAACAGCAGGCCGCCGGTCACCGCCGCGACCACGGCGGTGAACGCGGTGCCGATGACCACCGCGACCGCGAGATCGATGACGTTGCCGCGGAACAGGAAGTCACGAAATCCTTTGAGCATGGGGCGCTCCTTTGGGGTCCTGCCCCACGGCCTGCATACGCGGCGCCAGTGGCGCGCGCAGGCGTTGCGTCACTCCGAAAGCGCGGCGTTGTAGTACGCGTCCTCGTCGGACGACAGCAGGATGTCGTACGTCGCGAGCGACACGCTCGCGGGCACCGACAGATCGACGCGGAACGTGCCGTCCGCGCCCGTCGTCGCGATGCCCAGCGGCACCGAGTTGACGTGCCCCTGACCCGCGGGGGCGATGAACACGCGCACCGTGTGATCGGGAAGCGGCTTGCGATCGGCCGTGACGATGCCCTCGACGTGGATCGTGGCGCCGCGATATGCGCTGGTGTCGGCGAGCGTGACGCGCAGGACCGGCGTCTGCTTCTTCGGATCTTGCGTGACCGCGGGCAGCGTCGGGTCGGGGCTGATGCGGTCGGGCAGCGCGCTGCCGTTGCCGCTGCCGGCATCGTTGACCGCGCCCGACGGCGGCGCCTGGTCGAGCGGGCGCCGCTTGTCGGCGATCTGGTGGTCGGTGAGACCGCGGATGTCGCCCTCGAGCTGCGTGTAGCTCTGCTTGTACTCGGGCGGCTTCGCGAACGGATCCTCGGAGCGCGGCCGGTGCAACACCTTGTCGTTCGCGCCGGTGACATCCATGCGCAGCGCCGCGCCGCCGAGATCGATGCGCTGCCAGTTGCGCTCGGGGAACCACACCTCGACGAACGCGTGCGCCTCGTTCTCGACGAAGCGCGTCGGGATGCCGAGCGCGTTCGCGGTGATCATGAACGCGTACGCGCGATGCCGGCACACGCCGGCCTGGCTGTCGCACAGATCGCGGTAGGTGTCGCCGGTCGGATGCGGGATGTCGCCGGGCTTGAACGCGCGGAAGTAGCGGACGAGCTGGTTGAACGCGGCGCCGAGCTCCATGTCGCGATCGATCCCGATCTTCGACAGCGTCTTGGCCGCCTCGCCGCGCAGGTGCGTCGGCACGGCCGCGAGCTGGTCGCGCAGCTCCGGCGGCGCGTGCGCGGCGATGTCGCGCACGTAGTAGATGTGCGGCGGCAACAGCGGCGCGAAGTAGCCGGCGTCGGCGTCGGCGAGGAACACGAGCCGGTACGTGCCGCTCGCGTTGCCCTCGTCGCTGCGGACATAGAAGTTGTCGGCGCCGTCGCGCGAGAACCGCAGCGCGATCCTCGGCTTCACCTCGTACGACAGGATGCGCATGTCGGGCGCGACCGACGGCAGCGGCACGTCCTTGCCGGGCTGGAGCTGGACGAGCACGTCGCCCCAGAACCGGTCGCGCGTGCGCGGATCGGTCGTGCCGCCGACCGGCACGTCGGCGAGCGCGGTCGACGCGACGTGCAGCGTCTCGTCGTCGCGGACGCTGTCGAACGCGCTCATCCGCTTGAACGGCAGCACGTCCGGGTTGAACACGCTGACGTAGTGGAGCGTCGAGTCGGGCCCGGTGTTCGTGTCGGGTCGCAGCGCGGTCTCGCGGTCGGCCGCGAACCCGCCCTTGCCGAGCACGGGCTCGTGGTTCGAGCCGGTCGCCGGCTGGCGCGTGGTGTCGGGCTTCGGCAGCACCTTGTCGCCGGCGGTGAACGCGGCGGGCGCCCTGTCGATGCCGGAGCTGCCGATCATCGGCGAGCCGTGATCGGCGCCGGGCTCCGGCAGCGGCTCGTGGAGCACGACCGGCCTGGGCGTCCCGGTCTGCGCGAGCGCCAGGCCGGCCGCCGCGGCGACCAGGAGCGTAGCGATCGCGCGAGTGGCTCGCATCGGCGGAATGAT
>JBLMXA010000573.1:0-12135 GCA_050257515.1 Acidobacteriota bacterium
CAGGATGCCGATGAACCGCTCGAAGCTGCCGTAGATCGCGCGGTGGATCACGACCGGCCTGTGCTCGACGTTGTCGGACCCGATGTAGCCGAGCTCGAACCGCTCCGGCGCGTTGTAGTCGAGCTGGATCGTGCCGAGCTGCCACTTGCGGCCGATGCTATCGGACACGTCGAAGTCGATCTTCGGGCCGTAGAACGCGCCGTCGCCCGGCTTGAGCTCGTAGGCCAGGCCGGTCTTCTGGAGCGCGGCCTCGAGCGCGTGCTCGGCCTTGTCCCACAGCGCGTCGTCGCCGATCTTCACCGGCGGCCGCGTCGCGAACTTCGCGGTGAACTCGAGGCCGAACGCGCTGTACACGCGCATGATCAGCTCGGTCAGTCGCGCGACCTCGTCGGCGATCTGCGACTCCATCAGGTAGATGTGCGCGTCGTCCTGCTGGAACTGGCGCACGCGCGTGAGGCCACTCAGCACGCCGGTCGCCTCGTTACGGTGCAGCACGTCCTGCGTGTGCAGGCGCAGCGGCAGCTCGCGGTAGCTGCGCCGCTTCATCTGGTAGTACAGGTGGTGCGACGGGCAGTTCATCGGCTTGAGCGAGAACGACGCGCGCTCGTCCTCGGGCAGCGACGGATCCGCCTCGGGATCGAGGATCAGGAACATGTTCTCGCGGTACTTGCCCCAGTGACCGCTCTTCTCCCACAGCACCTTGTTGTAGAGCAGCGGCGTCTTGATCTCCTCGTAGCCGTTCGTCAGGCACATGCGGCGCATCGCCTGCGAGAGGATCGTGAAGATCATCGTGCCGCGCGCGGTCCAGAACACCGCGCCGGGCGCGGCGGGGTGGAAGTGGAACAGATCGAGCTCCTTGCCGAGCTTGCGGTGGTCGCGCTTGCGCGCCTCCTCCTGCTGGTGCGTCCACGCGTCGAGATCCTTCTGCGAGAAGAACGCGGTGCCGTAGATGCGCTGGAGCTGCGCGTTCCGGTGATCGCCGCGCCAGTACGCGCCGGCGACCGACAGCAGCTTGATCACGCCGACGCGGCCGGTGGACGGCGCGTGCGGGCCGAGGCAGAAATCGACCCAGCCGCCGTGCTCGTAGAGCGACAGCGTCTTCGCGCCCTTGTGGAAGATGTCCTCGACGATCTCGAGCTTGAACTTCTCGCCGAGCTTCGAGAACAGCGCGAGCGCGTCCTCCTTGGTGACCTCCTTGCGCACGAACGGGTGATCCTTCTTGATCTCCTCGTTCGCCGCCTTCTCGATCGCCTCGAGATCCTCGGGCGTGAACGGCTTCTCGCGATAGAAGTCGTAGTAGAAGCCCTCGTCGGTCGACGGGCCGATCGTCACCTGCGTGCCGGGGAACAGCCGCTGCACGACCGACGCCACGATGTGCGCGGCGTCGTGGCGGATCAGCTCGAGCCCCTCGCGATCCTTGGGCGTGACGAGCGCGAGCGAGCCGTCGTGATCGAGCGGCCTCGACAGATCGACCTCGGCGCCGTCGTACTTCGCGAACAGCGCCGCCTTCGCGAGCCCCGTGCCGATCTGGGTCCGCACGAAGTCCGCGATCGTGGTGCCGGCCGGGACCTGCTTCTTGGATCCATCGGGCAGGGTGATCGTGACGTTCGCGTCGCTCATGGAGAGCGCGAACCATACCTGATCTCGACGACCGTGACCTCCTCGCCGCGCGGGAGCTCGACGGTGTCGCCGACCCGCGCATGCCACAGGGCGCTCGCGACCGGCGACTGCCAGGACAGCCAGCCACGCCGCACGTCGGCCTCGATCGCGCCGACCAGGCGGTACGTCGCGCGCGCGCCGGAGTCGCGCTCGACGGTGACCCAGGCGCCGAAGCCGACGCTGCCGGGCTCTCCGGGTGGCGCGACCTGCGCGGTCTCGAGGTGCGCGGTCAGCTCGCGCGCGCGATCGGGGTGGTCGCCGGCCTTCGCGAGCCGATCGAGCTCGGCACGCGCCGCACGCATCCCGTCCGCGGTCACGAAGTTCGGCACCGGCACCGGCACGCCGAGCGCGCGCCGCGGCGCGGCGGGCGCATCGTCGGTGTCCTTGGTGAACGCCTTGCTCACCTCCGGACCGTAGCTCACTCCGTCAGGTAATCGAACGCGCGGCGCGCGTCGTCGCCCGAGGGCGCGAACGTCGCCTGGATCCTGCCGGTCGCGTGGAGCACGAGCAGGCACAGGCCGCGGAGATCGTGGGCGGTCTCGACCTCCGCGACGAGCGCCGACAGCTCGCGGCCGAGCGCGGGATCGCTCGCGAGGTCGGCGAGGTAGGTCTCGAACATCGCGCGCTCGCTGGCGGTCACGACGTGCGCGGGCGGCTCGCTGCCGCGCACGAGCGCGCCGGCGCCGTCCGCGAGCCGGACCGCCGATGCCGGGTGCGCGGCGATCCGCGCGGCGAGCCGCGCCGCGGCGTCGCGCCGGCCGGGCGCGAGCGCGCCGGTGATCCCGGGCGCGAGGAAGCTGCTGCGCGGCCACAGCGGCGCGGGCGGTGCAGCGAGCGCCGCCGGATCCCAGCAGATGCCCGCCGCGATCGCCGAGTTCGCGAGCGTCCACGCGATCCACGACGTCTGCGCGCGCGGGAACCGCTTCGTCAGCACGACGACCGCGTCGCCGCGGGCGAGCACGAGCGCTTCTTCCATGTCGCCGCCGTCGGCGTCGGGCTCGCGCAGCGCGTACAGCGTGCTCGCGGCCGCGTCGACGCCCCACGCGCTCCGCTGCTCGGGCGACGCCGCCTGCGCGCGGGGCCGCTCCTCGGGCCGGCAGCGGTTCGCCGCGTAGGTCTCGACGTACAGCGGCGCGTTGCCGGCGGCGCCGGCGGTGTGTCGGTAGCGGATCGAGATCGGCGCGTCGGCGAGCGCGATCCGCGCCTCGTACGCCGGCTCCGAGACGCCGGCGCTCGCCGCGACCGGCAGCAGCTGCGGATGACCGGGGATGCAGATCGACAGCCCGATCCGGCGGTCGACGAACCGCGCGGTGTCCTGCGCGAGCGGGACGAGCTCGAGCTCGCTCGAGGTCATGGTTTCTTCTGCGCATCGAGCGTCGCGCTCGCCCGTGCAAAAAGCTCGTAGCCGAGCCCACCCATCACCTCATCGACGAGGCTTTGCTTCAACGTTGGCCTGTAGCCATCGATACTGCGTGTCGCCTCCACCAGCGCGACGGCCGCGTCGTCGGGCTTTGGCAGCGCCTTCACGGCGGCACCGGCGCGCGCAAGAAGTCCATGATAGAGCACGAATCCGCACTGCTTCACGGTGCCAACATCCGGCTGGTCGCCACCGCCGACGGCGAGCTTCGGATCGTAGAAGCTGGGAAGCGCACCATCGAGTCGTGCGATCGCGCTCTTGATGCCCGCTGCATCGGGAGAGGTTGCAGCCATGTCGGCCAGCACCGGTTCGGCGCGGGCTCTCAGGTTGTTCGGCCTCTTCGCGAGCGCAGCTGCTGCCTCGTCTGCCTCTGTGGGCGGCATGAACTTTCCTAGGCGCGCCACGTCGATCCAATTCATCCCGTTGCCTCGTTGTCCAGTGTCGGCAGCGTCGCCCGCCGACTTCTCTACCGGTGCGGCCGGTTGCTCGACCTGCTTACCGCGGTCGCACGCGACAAGCGAGACGCTCGCCGCTGCGATCGCGACAAGTAGCCTAGAAGGACTGCGTCTTGTCTCCATAGAGGTGCGTAATGCCAGCCTGCCCGAGCTGGAACTCCTTCGTCGTGAAGTTACCACTCTGGAGGTCTGACTCCGGCACCCAGCGCGTCGCGCCGCTCCACGGATCGCTGACCAGGTACTTGCGATCCTTGCCGGGCTCGCCGCGCACGTCGCTCACCATCATGAAGTGACCGCCGTTGCCGGCGCCCGCGATGCGGATCGGCACGTCCTGGCCGTCCTTGAGCAGCGTGTCGACGTTGCCCATCTCGGAGTTGCTGATGCTGCCGCCCGCGATCCCCTTGCCCTGGTAGTCGATGTGCGTGCCCGGCGCGGCGATCGCGTTGAGCGCGGGATCGAGCACCATGCCGGCGCCGGTCTTGCCGGCGTCGGTCTTCATCGCGGTCAGCTCGGCATCGGTGGGGTGGCCGGCGTTCTTCTTGCGCAGCACGTCGAGCGCCGCGTTGGCCTTCTTCTGATCCTCGGGACCGAGCGCGCCGCCGTTGATCAGCTGCTTGACCGCGGTGAACTGATCGCCGCTGATCTCCTTCGATCCGACCATCGCGTTGAGCTGGTTGTTCGTGTCGGTGCGCGCGTTGTCGCCGAGGCGCGACACGCCGACGCCGCCGTTGGCCTCGAGCACCTTCTTCTGCTCCTGCGCGAACTCGCTGTTCGGATCGTTGTCGTTGAAGTGGTTCTGGCGGAGCTTGAGCGCGTAGATCGGATCGGACTCGCCGCGCACCATCTGCGACGTCGTCGGACCGCAGGTCGTGTCGAACCGCTGGAACAGGCCGTCGTTGTCGGTCTTGGTGTCGCTGGCCTTGTTGTCGTCGGGATCGGTCGTCGACGTGTTCTTGTCGTCGATGTCGATCAGCGTCGTGTTCTGGATCAGGTCATCGCGCTTCATGCCGCGGATGTCCTTGGCGAACTGATCGATGTCGGTGTTGGCCTTCGCGTTCGGCGTGACGACGCCGGTACCGGCCGCCACCTGGTTGATGGTGTCGATGATCAAGCCGTGCTTGAAGTCGTCGCGCCGCGACGCGACCGCCTTGAGGATCAGCGCCTGCTCGGCGGCGGGATCCGCGCCGGGCGCCGGGTTGCCCGACGGGTCCTTGCCGGCCTCGTTCAGGAGCTTCTGCGTCTTCGCGAACTCGTCGGGGTTCATGTCGATCAGCGCCTCGGCCGAGTCGCGGGCCTGGCGCGCGCCGAGGATGCCCGCCTGGCCGCGGTCGGAATCGGTGCGCGAGCTCGCGACCCCGGTGACCAGCATGCCCATCGTGTCGGAGTTGAGCCGGTCCTTCGCCTCGGGGTGCTTCGCGATCATCTCGTCGAGCTCGGCGTAGGTCGCGAGCGCGCGATCGGCGTTCTTGCCCTTGAGCGCGTTCTCGATCGTCCCCATCTCCTTGATGAGATCGTCGCCCGACAGGCCCTTGGTGCGCGCGAGGATCCGATCCTTCTGGTCCTTCGTGAGATTCGCGCCGAGCTTGTCGATCTGATCGTGCAGCTGATCGCGGCTCGCCTCGGCCGCCTTGACCGCCTCGTGGTGCTCGTAGACCTCGACGCCCTTCTCGACGACGCCCTCGGCGAAGCTCTCGGCCTTGCCGAACAGCGACTTCATCGCGGTGATCGGGTGAAACGAGTCGAGCAGGCCGCCCGACGCGGTCACGGTCCCCGTCCCCGAGAGCGTCGGCAGCGGCGTCGCGGTCGGCGCCGGCGCGGGGTGCTCGGAGTCCGGGTGAACCGGCGGCGCCTTCGCCTTGTCGCCCTCGAACACGCTGGACAGAAAGCCGAAGACCGACACGGTGGCTCATTGTACGCCCGCCGCCGGGCTTCCTTCCCCTGAAATCGCGCGTCATTCCGCGTAGATCATCTTGCGGGTCATGCCGCCGTCGAGCGGATGATAGTCACCCGGCGCGCAGGATGACGCGCGTCAGCTCGGCGGGCGCGGCAAACCGCACGGGCGGCCCCCAGTAGCCGGCGCCGCGGCTGACGTAGAGCTGCGTCGTGCCCTCCCGGTAGCGCCCGGCGAGCAGGCCGCCCTGCTGCCACGCTGCGAGGTAGTGCCACGGCCACACCTGGCCGCCGTGGGTGTGCCCCGACAGCTGCAGATCGACGTCGAACCGCGCGGCGTCGCGGACCTGGCGAGGCTGATGCGCGAGCAGCACGACCGCGCGCGCCGGATCGCGACCGGCGAGCGCCTTGCCGAGATCCGCGCCGTGTCCGTGGCCGTAGCTCGCCGCGCTGTGATCGTCGATGCCGGCAAGCTCGAACCCGGCGGCGTCCTTGTCGATCGCGACCCGCTCGTTGCGCAGCACGCGGATCCCGAGCGACGTGAAGTACGCGAGCCACGCGTCGACGCCGACGTAGTACTCGTGGTTGCCGGTGACGAAGTACACGCCGTGCGGCGCGTGGAGGTCGCGCAGCGGGGCGAGATCGTCGCGCAGATCGTCGACCGGCGCGTCGACGAGATCGCCGGTCAGCGCGATCAGATCCGGCGCGAGCGCGTTCGTGCGCGCGACGAGGCTCGCGACGAGCTCGCGGCCGATCGTCGCGCCGACGTGGAGATCGGTGAGCTGGACGATCGTGAAGCCGTCGAGCGCCCGCGGCAGCCGCCCGAGCGTCACCGGCACGTCGACGACCGGCGGCTCGCGCAGCGCGGACACGATGCCGGTGCCGACCTCCGCGACCGCGAGCGTCGCGACCGTGCCGCCGGTGATCCGCGCGAGCACGCGCCTGCGCTCCGGATCGAGCGGCGCCGCGCGCGCCGCCCGCCGCGCGAGCCACACGACGAGCCGCACGACGTCGACGACGACGAGCCCGAAGAACACGAGCGCGTACACCGCCCAGCCGAGGAACGCCGGCCACGCGAGCGGGCCGCCGAGCCGCGGTGGCCCGCCGGGACCGAGCACGCTGACGGCGATCATCGGCGCGATCGCGAGCACGATCGCCGCGGTCGCCGCGATCCGCGCCCACCCGCGCAGCGCCGTGGCGCGGACGAGCCGCCACCACTCGTAGAACGCGATCCCGCCGAACAGGCCCAGGCCGAACAGCACGCGCACGAATCACGCTACACCTGAGGCATGGCCGATCCGCAAGACGTCGTCGCGATGATCAACGCCAACCTCGGCGGCTGGAATACCGCGATGGGCTTACGGTTCACGAAGCTGACGCCCGACGAGTGCGTCGGCGAGCTCGTGATCGGCGCGCAGCACCTGCAGCCGTACGGCATCGTCCACGGCGGCGTGCACATGGGGATCATCGAGGCGGCGTGCTCGACCGGCGCCGCGGTCGTCGCGTTCGCGCGCAACCAGTCGGTCGTCGGCCTCGAGAACTCGACCTCGTTCGTCACCGCGGTGCGCGACGGCAAGCTGACGGTGACCGCGACCCCGGTGACGCGCGGCCGCCGCACGCAGGTGTGGCAGGCGGTGGTCACGAACGAGGCGGGCAAGACCTGCGCGACCGGCCGCGTCCGCCTGCTGTGCCTCGACGCCGGCAGCGAGCTCGCGGGCAAGGCCGTGTGATCGTCCCCCGCGCCTGACCGCCCCGAGCGCCGATCGCGCTTGGTTCGTGCGCGCGGTCGGCGTATCGTGGAGGACGGTGGGGAGACTCGTGCTGTGGGCGAGCGTGCTGGCGGCGTGCCATTCGAACGCCGCGACCGGCCACGTCGATGCGGCCGCAGGCGGCGACGGCAGCGCCGGCAGCCCGCTCGACGGTCCGCTCGCCGGCCCGCAGCAGGGCTGCGGCACGCTGCCGAACTGCTACTCGGTGTACGCGCACAGCAACGACACGCTGTACGTCGTCGATCTGATGGCGAAGACGCTGGCGAGGGTCGGCTCGTTCGCGAGCACCGACACGATGACCGACCTCGCGGTCGGCCCCGACGACACGATCTACGTGATCTCGGCGACCAAGCTGTACACCGCGAGCCCGGCCGACGGCCACGTCACCGCGATCGGCTCGCTGGCGACGTGCGGCTCGTTCAACGTCGCGCTGACCGCGCTGCCCGACGGCTCGCTGTGGACCGGCGACTACAGCGGCGCGCTGTGCCAGATCGATCTGTCGACGAACCCGCCGACCGTGAAGCCGCCGATCCAGATGAGCGGCGGGCTCGCGCTGACCGGCGATCTGGTCGCGGTCGCCGACGGCACGGTGTTCGGCACCGCGTTCCTGCCGTCGGATCCGCCGATGCGCGGCACGAACCTGTCGAACCTGCTCGTCACCATCGACCTCGCGACCGGCACGACCACGCAGGTCGGCGCGACCGGCTACCCGAGGCTCTACGGCACGTCGTACACCGGCGGCCGCGTGGTCGCGTTCACGCACGACGGCAGCGGGCGCGTGGTCGAGGTCGATCCGATGACCGGCGCGGCGACGCCGTTCGCGACGTTCAGCGATCCGCAGACCGGCTCGCCGATCTCGTTCGCCGGCGCCGGCGTCAACGCGATGGTGCCGATCATCCCTTAGCGACGCCGAGCAGCGCGAGCGTGTCGCGCACGTCGCCGTAGATGTCGCCGGGATCGGGGATCAGCGCCTCGGCGCGGAACACGTCGTGGAGGATCGCGCGGCCCTCGTCGTCCTTCGCCAGCTCGACGAGCGCCTTCGACAGGCTCGCGCGCAGCTCGCGCTCGATCGCCGGCCGGCACGCGACGTTGTCGCCGGGGATCGGGCGGGTGAACGCGACCACCTTGATCTCGTGCGAGCGCGGGCCGAGCCGCTCCTGCCAGCCGCCGGTCGCGAGCTTGCCGTCGTCGTCGAGCACGACGTAGGTCGCGCCCGCCGCGGCCCAGCCATCGGCGACCGCCTCGCACACGGCGCGATGCGAGCCGACGAAGTGCTGGCGGCCGAGCGCGTCGGCGCCGATGCTGCGCACGATCTCGGCCATCGCGAACAGGTAGCCCGACGCCGAGTCGCGATCGACCCACGCGATCGGCCGGCCGCGCAGGTCCTCGAGCCCGCCGATCGGCCCGTCGGTGCGCGCGATGATCGCGGAGTGATACGACGGCTTGCCGAGCCGGCTCGACACGACGAGCGCGCGCGCGCCGCGCCGCGCGGCGTCGACGTACGCCGCCGGCGGCATCCACGCGAGATCGAGCGCGCCGGTGCACAGCGCGTCGACGAGCGAGCGGTAGTCCGCGACGACGACCGCGACCGCCTGGCGCCCGGTCGCCTTGGCCAGCCGCGCCGCGAGCCGCTCGCCCTCGCCGCGAGCCCAGCCCGAGCCGCCGGCCTGCGACAGCCCGATCCGGATCGGCTGCAGCGAGACGTCCATCGTCGGCGCGTCGGCGATCCGCATCGGCGTCGGCGTCCAGTCGCGCGACGCGACCTCGCCGTAGCGCGCGACGAAGCTCGCCGACGTGTAGCAGCTCTTCATGTAGCGGCGGTACAGCTGGGTGTCGAACGTGCCCGGCGGTACCGCCATCGTCAGCGCGTGCAGCAGCTCCGACGCGGTGGTGTAGCGGTGCGCGGCCTCGGGATGGATCGCGCGCTCGGCGACCTCGACGATCGCGGGCGGGTAGCCGCGCCCCGCGACGTCGAGCGGCGGCGGACCGGCCAGGATCTTCGCCTTGAGCGCGTGGAACGTGTCTTCGGCGAACGGCCGGCGCCCGGCGAGCGCCTCCCACAGCACGACGCCGAGCGCGTAGACGTCCCACGCCTGGGTCGCGGCCGCGCCGGCGAAGCACTCGGGCGGCAAGTACGCCGGCTTGCCGACGAGCGCGTCGCGCTGCGCCTCCCTCGCGATCCCCGCGACGCCGAAGTCCGACAGCTTCACGCGGCCGTCGACGCCGAGCAGGATGTTCGCCGGGCTGACGTCGCGGTGGATGAAGCCGTCGCCGTGCGAGTGCACGTGGTCGAGCGCCTCCGCGATCTGGCCGACGACGTGCGCGACGAGCGGCAGCGGCACCGGCGTGCGCTGGTGCTGGGCGTCGTCGAGCACGTGGCCGAGCGTGAACCCACGCACGTACTCCATCACGATGTAGTAGCGGCCCTCGTGCTCGCCGACGTCGAACACCTGGACGATGTTCGGGTGATCGAGCGACACGCCGATGAACGCCTCGCGCAGCAGCTCGAACACGTGGCGCCCCGAGGGGCGCAGCAGCTTGAGCACGACCTGCTTCTCGAACCCGGCGACGCCCTGCGCGGTCGCGAGGTAGACGTCGCCCATCCCGCCTTTGCCCAGAAGCTGAACGATCCGGTAGCGCCCTATCTGCGACAGATCCCCGTTCACCACTCCCTAGGATACTACGCCGCGTCGCGCAGCAGCTCGCGCGCGATCACGAGTCGCTGGATCTCGCTCGTGCCCTCGTAGATGCGCGTGACGCGCGCGTCGCGGTAGAGGCGCTCGATCGCGTAGTCGCGCGAGTAGCCGTAGCCGCCGTGGACCTGGACCATGCGGTCGACGATGCGGCCGCAGGTCTCGGACGCGAACAGCTTCGCCATGCTGGTCTCGGCGGCCGCCTTGTGGCCGTCGTCGAGCCGGTGCGCCGCGCGCAGCGCGAGCAGCCACGCGGCGTCGAGCTCCATGCGGCAGTCGGCGAGCGTGAACTGCGTGTTCTGGAAGTCGCTCACCGAGCGGCCGAACGCGCGGCGCTCGCGCGCGTAGCCGATGCCGGCGGCGAGCGCGGCCTCGGCGAGCCCGATCGACAGCGCGGCGATGCCGACGCGGCCCGAGCCGAGCGCGGACAGCGCGATCGCGTAGCCGCCGCCGCGCGCGCCGAGCAGGTGGTCGGCGGGGATCCGGCAGTCGTCGAAGTGCAGCGCGACCGTGCCCGACGCGCGCTGGCCCATCTTGTCCTCCTCGCGCCCGATCGCGAGCCCGGGCGTGCCGCGCTCGACGACGAAGCAGCTGATGCCGGCGGCGCCCGGGCCGTCGCTGCGCGCGAACACGAGGTGGATGCCGGCGTGCGCGCCGCTCGTGATCCACATCTTCGATCCGTTCAGCACCCACTGATCGCCATCGCGCCGCGCGGTGGTGGCGAGCGCCGCGGCATCGGAGCCGCAGTCGGGCTCGGACAGCGCGAAGCTCGCCGGCCCGAGCCGCCCGGCGGCGTACGGCTTGAGCCAGCGCGCCTTCTGCTCGGCCGTCGCGTGATCGGCGAGCAGCTTCGCGACGAGGTTGCTCGACGCGAGCACGACCGCGGTCGACGCGCACGCCTCCGCGATCGCCTCCATCGCGAGGATGTAGCCGACGTTATCGGCGCCGCCGCCGCCGTCGTCGGTCGGCACCTTCATCGCGAGCAGCCCGAGCTCGGCGAGCGCGCCGATCTCCTCGCGCGGGAACGTGCCGTCGCGGTCGCGCGCGGCGGCGCGTGGGGCCAGCCGCCACGCGGCGAACGTACGCGCGACGTTCGCGATCAGGGCCTGCTCGTCGGTGATGGGAAAGCCTGCGTGCTCCATGCTTGGTATCTGGTGCAAACCGCGGGCGAGAGGGAAGCCCTCCGTGTTCGATCTTGACAGGGCCCCTGTCAACATCGGAACGATCGGACATGCGCTCGAGACCACCCCGCAAGCTGCGCAAGCGCCACGTGCGCGGCGAGCTGCGCGCTGTCGTCGACGAGACGATCGCGCTGTTCCACCGCGTGCGCTTCGTCGCCGAGCAGATCTACGGCGCCGACGGCCGCTCGACGGCGCGGCGCGGCTTGCTGCGCGGGCTCGTCCGCTACGGCCCGCGCACGGTGCCGCAGCTCGCGCTCGCGCGCTCGGTGACGCGCCAGCACACGCAGGAGGTGGTCGACCGGCTCGCCGCGGACGGCCTCGTCGAGAAGATCGCGAACCCGGCGCACGCGCGCTCGCCGCTCGTCCGCGCCACGCGTCGCGGCGCCGCGCTCGTCGAGGCGATGGACGACACCGACGCGCGCGTGCTCGTCGCGATCGGCGGCGAGCTGGCGCCGCGCGATCTCGCGATCACCGCCCGCACGCTGCGCGCCGTGCGCGAGCGGTTCGAGGACGAGGCGCGGTGGCGGCGGGTCGTCGGCTAGGCGCCCTGCGCGACGCTCGCGAGGCTGCCGCTGCGCCACGCGAGCAGGCAGCGGAAGCCGGCGTTCGCCGCGGTGACGAGGTCGCCGAGCGCGCGCGGCGTCTCGGCGGCGCGATCGAGGACGCGCCCGAGCTGCTGCCAGCGCGCGCTCGTCAGCCCCTCGTACGCCGACAGGTACGCGCACGCGCCCGGCGCGTCGGGGATCCGCGTGGCGATCGCCCGCCGGATCGACTCGTGGAGCAGCGTCGCGCGCTCGGTGACGTACAGCCAGCCGAGCGCCTCGACCGGCCCCGAGAACGGCGCGATCGGGAAGCACTGCGGCAGCAGCGCGAGCTCCGACGCGGACATCCCGAGCGCGAGCAGATCCTGCGCGATCAGGCCGGCGCGCGTGCGCGCGCGGAGGTCGAGCAGCCGCTTCAGCCCGGGCGTGTAGGCGAGCGCCGCCTCGAGCGGCGCCTCGAAGCCGTACGTGCTCCGGAGCTGTCGGACGTAGTCCCACCGCGTCGCGTCAGCGCCGAGGAGCGCCAGCC
>JBLMXA010000574.1:0-18041 GCA_050257515.1 Acidobacteriota bacterium
GACATGGGCGACATCTTCCAGTACACCTCTTATATCGGCACCCCGGCGGCGCGGCTCGTAAAGCTGTCGCCGCCGACCGCGTCGGGCAAGCTGACGACGCTGTGCTGCGACCAGGCGGGCCCCGAGTTCGCGAACATCGACATCTCGGCCTACGACATCTCGTTCGATGCCAAGCAGATCGTGTTCGCCGGCAAGCTCAACGACAGCCAGCGCTACGGGCTGTTCCTGCTGACGCTCGCCGACGGCAGCGTCACGCAGATCGCGAGCGACCCGCAGCGGGACTACGTCGAGCCGATCTTCCTCCCGGGCGACAAGGTCTTCTTCATGACGAACGCGGTCGTCGAGCCGGGCGCGCCGCAGCACGTCGACGAGTACGAGCGCGGCACGACCACCCAGGTCGGCACGATGAACCTCGACGGTACGGGCGAGCAGCTCGGACCGCGTAACCTGTCGCACCGCAGCCATCCGTTCCTCGCGTCGGACGGCCGCATCATGTTCACGAACTGGGACCACCTCGGGCCGACCAACCAGGGCGACCTGATGTTCATGAACACGGACATGACCGAGCTCCGCGAGGCGTTCGGCAAGGAAGGCACGAGCGCGTCGAACTCCACGTTGTCGGCGCGCGAGATCAGCCCGGGCCGCTTCATCGCGATCGCGACGTCGCGTGACCGCACGCTGCAGTCGGGCGCGCTGATCGACGTCCGCCTCGGCTTCCCGTCGAACGATGGCGGCGTCATCCGTGCCGACACGGCGATGTCGGAGGCCAACGCGAGCTACGTGATGCTGACGCCGGACGTCCCGGTCGACCGCGAGCCGAGCGCCGACACGATCGGCCGCTACCACGACGCGTTCCCGCTCAATGCCGGCGAGCACCCCGATCTCGTCGTGTCGTGGGCCGATGGCCCGGTCGAGTCGAGCGTGCTGTCGGCGGCCGGCATCAACGCGAACTTCGGCGTGTACCTCTACAACACGGCTACGTTCGAGCGGCACCCGATCCTCGACGACCCCAACATGTGGGACATCTACCCGCGCCCGCTGCAGCCGCGCACGGCGCCGGCCGCGACCGGCTCGCAGGTCGACACCACGCTGGCCACCGGCCAGGCGCTCGTCGGCTCGATGAACGTCTACACGTCGACGCTCCACCAGTTCCAGCCGGGCGAGGTCTACGGCGTGCGCGTGATGGAAGGCTTCTCGTCGGAGGAGGGCTTCCCGCGCATGTTCGGCACGACGATGTTCGAGGGGCACGCGAACCTCGGCGTCGCGCGCGTGGCGTCGGACGGCAGCTGGCTCGCGAAGGTGCCGGCGAACGTGCCGCTCCACCTCCAGGCGGTCGACAACTACGGCATGTCGCTGTTCAACGAGCCGGTGTGGTTCTCGGCGCGCAGCGGCGAGTCGCGCGTGTGCGGCGGCTGCCACGAGGATCGCGCGGCGACCACCATCATCCAGCCCGGCCAGACCCAGGCCGCGGTGATCGGCCCGAAGGACGCGATGAGCCTCGTGCCGCGCGCCCAGCGCCTCGACATGACGCCGGCCGCGCCGACCGACGTCGTCGGCGTCGGCTGGGACAACATCCTGCAGCCGATGTTCACGGCGAAGTGCGTCAGCTGCCACGACGGCACGCCGAGCGCGGCCAACCCGACCTACACGATCACCGACCCGACGACGAACCAGGTCGTGCTGACGTGGACGTTCAACCTCAAGGGTGACCCGATGACGATCAACTACGGCAACGGGATGATGGAGACGTTCAGCGCCTCCTACTTCACGATGGCCGGCCCCGACATGGAAGCGATCGAGAAGGGCAACCTCGTCATCAGCGGCAACTTCAAGGTCTACATGAACCCCGAGGACGCACGCGGCTCGATCGTCGTCCAGAAGCTCAACCCGACGCAGCTGTTCCCGAGCGTCGGCGCGCAGCGCGCGTTCTCGACCGCGCCGCACTCGGCCGAGACGAACAACTACAACGGCGCCGGCGAGCTGTCGGCGACCGAGTTCTACGAGCTCATCCTCGCCGCCGACATGGGCGTGAACTTCTACGCCCGCGAGAACAACCCGCACTCGAGCATGTACTGAAAGGAGATGCACCATGACCACCATCGGTACCAAGCTCGCCGCGGTCGCCCTCACGCTCGGCATCGCGCTCCCCGCGTACGCCGGCAAGGGCGGTAGCAACGCCGCCATCCTGCAGGCCGTCCACTCCGGCTCGAGCGGGGCGATCATCGCCGAGGTCGAGCGCACGGAAGGCCTCGCCTGCACCGAGTGCCTGCAGACCGTCACGAACCTGCTCGAGGACAACCGCTACGAGGTCCGCGAGGTCGCGGCCTGGTGGTTCGCCAAGCGCGTCGCGCTCAAGGAGGTGATGGCGCAGCAGTTCGTCACCGAGCTCGCCAGCGGCGACTCGATCGCGGTGCGCAACGCGGCCGACTTCCTCGGCGCGACCGTGTATCTGAAGTCACTGCCGGCGCTGCGCTCGGCGATCACGCGCTCGGGGCTGACGTCCGAGGCGAAGCTCGCGCTCGTGCATGCGGTCAAGTACATGGCGCACGTGGGCGGCAACCCCGTGCTCGTGACCGCGATGACCGACGCAGATCCTGCGGTCCGCGCGGCGGCCGTCACCGCGTGGCGCGACATCCTCGGCCAGACCACCGCGGTGCCGGTCGAACCGTCGCTGCGCGACGGCGACGCGAGCGTGCGCGCCGCGGCGGCCGCGGTGATGGGCGCGATGCACGACACCAACGCGGTGTCGACGCTCGAGCAGCTCGTGACGAGCGATGCCGATCCGTTCGTCCGCCGCAACGCGGCGTGGGCGCTCGGCAAGCTCGGCTCGGCGAGCTCCCGCGAGGCGCTGACGATCGCGAGCACGGACAAGTCGGGCATCGTGCGCGGAGTCGCAAAGGCGTCGCTCGCGACGCTGAAGTGAACGGACATGCTGGGGCGAACTGCCGCGTCGCCGTCGACGCGGCAGTTGGCGTTTCTACGATAGGATGATCATCATGGACCTACGCAGGGGAGTCCTCGTCGCGGTCATCGCGCTCGCTGCCTGCAGCGACTCGCCTCCCGGCCGCACGTACTACCAACGCAACATCGAGCCGATCCTGCTCCAGAAGTGCGCGGGGAACACATCCGGCTGTCACGCCGCGAACGTCGACGATCCGTACCAGTTCGCCGCCGGCAACCTCGACGTCACGTCGTTCGCGAACGTGCAGAAGCGACGCGACGTGCTCGCGCCGTTCGGCGCGTATCCGTACCCGCTGCTGCTGATCAAGGCAGTGGCCCCGGCGACGCCGGACCCGATGGATCCGAACCGGCTGCAGTTCCAGTACAACAACGACGCCGCGGGCAACCCGCAGTTCCTGCCGATCGACGTGCTGCACGCCGGCGGCTCGATCATCCAGGTCAACTCCGACGCGTACATCGCGCTGCAGACCTGGATGGCGAACGGCGCCACCGAGAACGGCCTCAAGCCGCCGACGCCGGCGCAGAGCGGCAACGGCACGTGCTCGACCTCGGTGCCGTCGGGGTTCAACGCGGCGATGTACATGTCGAACCCGAACTTCAGCGCGTTCAAGAGCACGGTGCAGCCGATCCTGACCGCGCACGGCTGCGTGTCGAGCAACTGCCACGGCGCGCCGCAGTCGGACTTCTACATCACGTGCGGCGACGACGACACGCAGCTCGCGTTCAACTTCAGCCAGGCGTGGGGCTTCGTCAACAACCCCGTCGACGATTCGCAGATCCTGCGCGTGCCGCTCGCGGTCGCGGCAGGCGGCCGCGGCCACACCGGCGGCGATCAGTTCTCGGGCACCGACGACGGCGACTACCAGACGATCAAGACGTGGGCGCAGCAGGTCGGCGTGCTCGACTTCGCGATGGGCGATCCGGTGAAGCAGTTCTTCGCCGACAACGTGCAGCCGATCCTGATCGAGCGCGGCTGCTCGTTCATGGCGTGCCACAGCCCGGCCGCGACGAACGACTTCAAGCTGCGCTCCGGCACCCAGGGCTTCTTCTCGGCCGTCGCGCTCGAGAAGAACTACGAGCTGCTCAAGGGCGACTTCATGGCGCTCGAGTTCCCCGACGCGCGGCGCGGACGCGCGGTCGCCAAGACGATCCTGACCGACGACTACCGGATCGCCGGCGTCGGCGGCATCGCGCACCGCGGCGGCTCCGTGCTCGAGACGCCCAGCGGCCTGCCTTCCGATCCGGCGATGTGCCCGCAGCCGTGGACGACCGCGAGCTCGCCGTTCTGCACGATCCAGGAGTGGGTGACGCGCGAGCGCGCCGCGATGGCGGCGGAGGTGACGCCGATGGGGCAGGGCGACACCGTCAACCTCGTCTACGTCACGCGGCCCGCCGGCCAGGCCGCCGGTCGCCTCGAGTTCGACACGTTCCAGGGCGGGGCCGACCTCAAGGTCGTGCAGGCGACGTTCGGCGCGAATTTCGGCCAGCAGCTCGCGGTGACCGGCACCGCGCAGTCGCTGCTCGGCAACTGCGGGCTCGGCGCGAGCCCCGACATCGGGCTGCCCGACGTCGCCAACGACGGCGACTCGGTCGCGTTCGCCGGCCGCGCGTCGGCGAGCGTGCCGTGGAGCATCTACCGAGTGTCGATCGCGAGCGGCACGTGCACGCAGGTGACCCCCGCGAGCGGCATGATCCACAACTTCGATCCGGCGTGGTCGCCCGACGGCGCGTACATCGTGTTCGCGTCGACGCGCGGCAAGCCGGGCGTCGGCCCGACGCTGTCGCGCAAGCGGTTCCTGCCGCAGTCCGACCTGTGGCGGATCAACGTGGCCGACTCGAGCGTCCAGCAGATGACGTTCCTGTCGAACTCGGAGATCCGTCCGCACTTCATGCGCGAGGGCCGCATCACGATGACCACCGAGAAGGCGAGCGACGGCTTTTACCAGCTGTCGGGCCGCCGCGAGAACTGGGACCTCACCGACTACCACCCGCTGCTCGCGCAGCGCGCGTCGTCGCTCTACGCCGACGACACGACGAACCCGATGGCGATCAAGCCGTCGGTCAACTACTCGTCGGCGACCGACATCCGCGAGGGCGACGACGGCAACTTCATGCTGATCGCGTCCGACGTGGGCATGGATGGCAAGCCGGTGCTGCCCGGCGGCGCCGGCGCGCTCGCGACGTTCAACCGCAGCATCGGCCCGTTCGAGTACGGCCGCAGCGATCCCGGCTTCTTCCAGTCGATGCGCGTGCTCGGCGATCCGGCCGCGACCGGTCACTCGGGCGCGAGCGTGGGGTATCGCTCGCCGTTCTACCTGCCCGACGGCGAGATCCTGGTGTCGTACGCGACGCTCCCGGGGCTCGCCTGGAAGGTCGTCGCGGTCGATCCGCGGACCGGCGCGCAGAGCGATGTCATCGCGAACGGCGTCGACGCGGTGGTCGCGTACAAGTACCCGGCGCGCACGACGTACGCGAACCGCCGCCAGCTCGTGTTCGGCGGCAGCGTCGACCCGAGCGACACGTCGCACGCGGTCATCCACATGCCCGACGCGCCGATGGTGTTCACGGTGCTCACCGGGAACCTGCGGCGCGGCCGCCCGGTCGACGCGTTCCGCACCGCGAAGCAGCTCGCGGTCTACACCGAGGGCATGTGTCCGTCGAGCGGCTGCACCGCGAACACGAACGGCATCTACCAGAACCGCCAGCTGCTCGGCAGCGCGCCGCTCGCCGACGACGGCTCGGTGCGCGTCAAGGTGCCCTCGGGCACCGGCGTCGTGCTCGAGCTGCAGGACGGCAACGGCAAGCCGGTGGTCACGATGGCCGAGGAGCACCAGCTCGGCCCCGGCGAGCAGATCTCGATGGGCATCTCGCAGAAGCTGTTCGACGCGGTGTGCGGCGGCTGCCACGGCTCGGTCAGCGGCCACGAGCTCGACGTCGTGGTGACGCCCGACGCCCTCACCGGCGCATCGGCATCGTCGTCGCAGTTCGCGACGCCCGTGTCGATCGGTCCCTGACTACTTCTCGGGCGGCTCGTTCTTGATCACCGCGTCGACCGCGCCGCCGTTGGCGTGGACGTCGTAGTGGTCCTTGTGATCGGGGTCGATCACCGCCTTGATCACCGCGGGCGTGTCCTTCTTCGGCGGTGCGTGCTCGGCGCGCACGACCTCGACCTGCGACTTGACGTGCGGATCCTCGATCACGAGGCCGAGCGCGTCGTAGTCCTTCAGGCGGTCGACCGCGCGGACGTTGAAGTCACCCGCGTACCAGGTGATGAGGCCGGGGTCGATGTTGCCCGCGCCGTACTTGGCCTCCATCACGCTCTTGAACGTCTCGAAGTTCTTCTTGTCCTCGGGGAGGATCGAGACGTCGAGCGAGACGAACATCTTCCACAGCTTGCCGTCGTAGAAGAAGAAGAACCGGCGCTGGTTCTTGCCGCCCTGGTTCTCCCACTGATCCATCATCGACTCGCCGGTGTTCTGGGCGAACTCGTTCTCGATGATCGACACGTCCCAGCCGGTGCGCTTGCCGTCGAACGTGATGTAGCTCGCCGCGATGCGCTGCAGCTCGGCCTTCTTGTCGCGGCGGATGCGATCCTGCGCGGCGACGTCGGTCGTCTGCTTGATCTTGTCCTCGTACTTCTCGTCGATCTTCTTCTGCAGCGCCGCGATCACCTCGTCCTTCGACATGCCGAACTTGAAGCCGGCATAGAGCTCGGCGAGCGCCTTCTTGTGCTCGGCCGAGACCGGGACGGGCGGCGCCTTTCTCTTCGGCGCGGCTGTGGCCGCCTTCTTCGCGTGCGCGGTCTTCGCGGTCTTCGCGGCGGTCTTGCCGCGGGCAAACGCCGGCGACGCCAGCAGGGCAGAGATGATCAGAGCAGTGCCAATCCGTCGCATGTGTCCTCCGACGTGCCAGATCGCCAAACGATTCACATGAAGAACGAGAACCGGCTGCTCCGGTTGGACTCGGTCTGCAGCGCGCTCTCCAGCTTGTTGCCGTCCTCGAGCAGACCGCCAGTCGGCTTGCCGTCCTGGCCGATCTTGCCGTGGATCCGCTCGTACAGCGCCCGCAGGCGGCGGGTGTAGTAGTACTCCGACACACCCCCCTCGGCGCCCTTGATCAGGCCGTCGCGGATGCCGTTCGGCAGGATGGTGAGCAGCTTCTTGGTCGGGACCGAGTCGGACCCCTGGGTCGCGAGATCGCCCTTCGAGGCGACGCCGCCGGGATCGTTGCGATAGGCGATCGCGTTCGGCGCCTCCCCCTCGGGGCAGCGCGGCTGCGGCGCGTTGCTCGTGCCGCAGTAGACGCCGGCGATCTCGACGATCTTCGCGCCGAAGTCGGCGCCCTTGTCGTTGTCGGTCGGCGCCGACACCATGACCGCGTACTTGAGGTTGCCGCCGAGCGCCGCGTCACCCGGGATGGTCGCCGCGTCCGCGTTCTCCTTGGCCTTCTTGAGCGCGATGTCGTCGCCCAGTGCAGCCTTGTTGTGCTGGTCGATCATGTCCTTGACCTCGGCGACGCCGGCGTAGAACGCGACGATCTGCCCGGCCAGCTGATCGTTGAGCGCGTTCTGTTTCGCCTTGAAGATCACCTCGCTCTTGACGTCGAGGTTCTTCGCGAACGACTTGAGCTGGGCGTCGACGGCGAGATCGGGCTTGAAGTTCTTCTTCGTCTTCGCCTCGTCGAGCGCGGTGTCGATGTCCGACAGCGTCTTCTTGAGGCCGGCGACCGACGACGGCGAGCTCTTGTCACCGAGGATGTACTTGGCGTCCTTGAGGCCGGCGTTGTAGTAGCTCGCGCTCGTGCCGATCTTGCCGACGGCGATGCCGACGATCAGCGCGATCGCGGCGGGCACGCCGATCCTCGCGAGCATCGCGGTGTGCGATTGCGCACCGACGTTCTCGACGGGGCGGCCGTCGTTCACGATCACGATCTCGGGCGCGCGCTGCGGGATCGCGTGCGCGGCCATCGCATTCATCGCGCCGAACGGATCCTCGGCAGCGTTGGGGATCACGGGCTGCGCGGGCTGCGCGACTCCCGGCGGAGGCGGCAGGTTGAGCCCGGGAGGAGGGACCACGCCACCGGACTGCGCCCCGTTCGACCGCGCGCCTCCGGTGGTGGAGCCAGTCTGCGCGGCCGCCGCACCTTTCTTCAGACCGAGCCGCTGCTTCAGCTCGCTGATGTCACGACTGCCGGTCTTCTTTGCGTCGCTCAATGCATCCTCCCAGGGGGGACACTGTATGAATCAGGTGTTGTAACTGTCAAGGATGCCCGAGGTTTGGACCGGTTGCACGAGGCGATGTCGCGACGTCGCCACAGTTCCGCAAGTCGTGAAGATCCGGTCACACCTCGGCCGCCGAAACGATCTCCCAGTCGGATGTAAGGGACCAGAATCCCGACCGTTTCGTGAAGGCGTCATCGTCTGTACGAGCTGGCCCGGCGGGTGCACAATAAACCGGCGGGGCTCGTCGAGCGTCCAAGTAGCCAAGAAAGGCCATACCCGTGAACCGTCGCCTCCGTCTCTCCTCCTCGGTCCTCGGTGCTCTCGCGTTCGCTTCGCTCGTCGGCACGGCCCAGACCGCCGACGCGGGTCGCTTCGCGGGCGGCGTTCACTTCGGCGGCGGCGCGCATTTCGGCGGCGGCATGCACTGGAGCGGCGGCGTTCACGTCGGTGGCGGCTTCCACTACGGCGGCGGCTACCACTTCTCGCGGCCGTACGGCGGCGGGTACTACGGCGGCTATCGCGGCAGCTACTGGGGTGGCGGCTATCGCCCGTACTGGGGCGTGCGCGGCCACATCTGGGTCGGCGGCTACTGGCCGTACTACTACTACCCCAGCTACTACTACCCGGAGTACGTGCCGTCCTACTACGGCACCTCGTACTACCCGGTCCAGCCCACCTACGCTGCCCCCGGCGTGACGGAGGTGGTCGCGCCGCGTCCCGAGCTGCCCAAGCTCGGCATCGGCCTGTTCGCGGGCGGTGTCAACACCGACTACAACACGGCGACGAACACGAGCGAGACCGACGTCGGCGTGATCGGCCGCTACCGGCTCACCGATGGCCTGCTGGTCGAAGGCGAGCTCGGCAAGGTGTCGACCAGCGTGACCAACCCCGACGGCTCGGTGACGGACAACGTTCGCGTCGATCGCCGGCTCGGCGGCGCGCTCATCTACGAGATCGGCGCCTACAACCGGCTCGCGCCGTACGTGCTCGGCGGCCTCGGCGTCGAGCAGGCGAGCGTCAACGGCGACTACAGCACGACGCAGGACTACGCCGAGCTCGGCGTCGGCCTCCGCCTCGCGGTCACCGACCACTTCCACATCACGTTCGACGTCCGCGCCGGCCAGCGCACCAGCGTGTCGGACAACAGCACGACCACGGCGCTCCCGCCGAACACGACCGCGAGCATGGTCGCGCCGCCGACGAGCAGCAGCACGAATCCCAGCGAGGACTACACGCGGGCTCGCCTGAGCGCGATCCTGTACTTCTAGGCCGCGGTTGTCGCGGATCGGGCCCTGGTTTGCCGCCAGGGCCCGACGTGTTTTCGGCTAGGATGCGAGCGTGCGCAGCGCAGCTTTCGTCGTCGCGATCGTCGCGGTGGGGCCGGCCGCCTGGGCCGATCCGCCGGGCGAGACGCCCGCCGTCGCGACCACCAGCGCCGACGCGGTGCAGCCGCCGCCCGTCAGCTTCGCGATGGGCCTGCTGATCGGCACGTTCGACACCGCACACCCGGGCGCCACGAACGTGACGACGGTCAGCGAGAGCGATCTCGGCATCGTCGGCCGCGTGCGGTTTGCCCGCAACTTCCTCGTCGACGCCGAGCTCGGCCGCTCGACGAGCAGCTGGTCGGGCGCCGACGCGGTGCAGCCGGGGATGACCACCACCGTGCGCGTCGACAAGCGGGTCGGCGCGGCGATCGTCTACGACCTGTTGCCCGACCGCGGGTTCTCGCCGTACGCGCTCGCCGGCCTCGGCCTGCAGCGCGTGAACCTGATCGGCAACTGGGACGCGACTCAGGATTATGCCGAGCTCGGCATCGGCGTCCGCATGGCGATCACGCCGAACGTGCAGGTCACGTTCGACGTCCGCGCCGGCGCGCGCCGGACGCTCCGCAGCGATCCCGAGGACCGCATCGACTCCTCGGCGATGATCGTCGCGCCGCCGGCGGCGAGCGCGAGCGACACGAGCGAGGACTACACGCGCGCGCGCATCGCGGGCGTCGTGTGCTTCTGATCGCGGTTCTCTGTTACGATTTCCGCGCATGGTCCCGGGGCCCGAAGCGGAGCACGCCAGGCTTCGCCTGGCGTACGGCGTCGACCAGCGCCACGTGACGGTGCGCGACGGCACCCGGATCGGCTATCAGGTGCGCGGCTCGGGGCCATGCGTCGTGCTCGCGAACGGGCTCGGCGGCACGTACGTCACGTACAAGTACCTGTACGACGCGCTCGGCGTCGATTACCGCACGATCTGCTGGGACTACCGCGGGCTGTACACGTCGGCGGCGCCTGCCGACCCACGCGCGAACACGATGATCGAGCACGTCGAAGACCTGATCGCGATCCTCGACGCCGAGGAGGTCGCCGAGATGGTGATCGTCGGCTGGTCGATGGGCGTGCAGCTCGCGTTCGAGGCGTTCCGCCACCACCGCGCGCGCGTGCGCGGCATCTTCGCGATCAACGGCACCTGGGGGCGGCCGTTCCGCACGGTGATGGGCAGCCGGCTCGTCGGCCGCACGATCCCGATGCTGCTGCGGCTCGTGCGCGCGCAGGCCGAGCTCGCCGGCCGCGCGAGCAAGCGGCTCGCCGGCTCGCTCGCGCTGATCAACGTGATGAAGCGCGTCGGCCTGGTGTCGCAGACGATCGATCTCGAGATCTTCCGCGCGGTCGCCGCCGGGTTCCAGACCATCGACTGGGTCGTCTACAGCGACCTGCTGAGCCGGCTCGACGAGCACGACGCCGGCGACGTGCTGAGCTCGATCGACGTACCGGTCACGATCGTCACCGGCGACCGCGATCTGATGACGCCGCCGGCGACCGCCGAGCACATGCACCGCGCGATCCGCGGCTCGCGGCTGGTCGTGATCGAGGGCGGCACCCACTACACGCCGGTCGAGTATCCGGCGATCATCGTCGACGAGATGGGACGCTGGCTCGACAGGATCCCCGGCTGGCAGCGGCGGAAGGCGCCCGCCGGCTCGCCGGGCGAGCCGGACGGCATCGAATCTCGCACCGGAGGTGCGTGATGGAGTGCCCGAGCTGCCACGGGGATGTCCTCGACATCGACGTCAAGTGCTCCCACTGCGGCACGCCGCTCGGCGCGACCGGCGCGCACCGCATGCTCGGGCAGATCGTGCTCGGCACCTACGAGCTCGTCGACGTGCTCGGCCAGGGCGGCATGAGCGTCGTGTTCAAGGCGCGCCACAAGCTGACCGAGCAGGAGGTCGCGCTCAAGATCCTGCCGCCGGAGCTCGCCGCGCACAGCCAGGTCAAGTCGCGGTTCCTCGAGGAGGCCAAGGCACTCGCCGCGCTCGATCACCCCAACATCGTCCACCTCTACAACTTCGGGCAGGAGAACGGCAGCTTCGTGCTGGCGATGCAGTTCGTGCAGGGCCGCACCTGGGAGCGCCTGATCATGGAGAGCAAGCGGCTCGACTGGAAGGCGTCGTGCCGGATCACGGTCGACGTGCTGAAGGCGCTCGAGTACGCGCACGGCCGCGGCGTCGTCCATCGCGACATGAAGCCGTCGAACGTGCTCGTGCGCGAGCACGACGCCTCGGCGACCGTGATGGACTTCGGCATCGCGAAGATGGCGCAGTCGACCCGGCTCACCGCGACCGGGCAGACGATGGGCACGGTGCGCTACATGTCGCCCGAGCAGGTGCGCGGCCAGGAGGTCGACCTGCGCACCGACATCTACTCGCTCGGCGCGACGCTCTACGAGTCGCTGGTCGGCGACACGCCGTTCGACGGCACGACGCACTTCGAGATCATGACGAAGCACCTGTCGCAGCCGCCGCGCCCGCCGAGCGCGCTCGGGATCGAGGTGCCGGCCGTGGTCGAGGACGTGGTGATGCGCTGCCTCGCGAAGCGCGCCGAGGACCGCTACGAGAGCGCGCGCGACATGCGCAAGCTGCTCGAGACCGCGCTCGAGGTGCCGATCGTCGAGACCGCGAAGCTCAACCGCGAGATTCTCGGAGACGTGCGCTCCGAGCAGCGGTCGGTCGGCGCCGCGCTGACGCCGCGCGCCGCGTCGGCGGCGGCCGAGCTGGCCGACCAGCTCGAGCCCGGCACCTCGGCGCCTCGCGTCGTCAAGGCAGGGGGCGCGCCACGGTGGGCGTGGCTCGCGCTCGCGATCGCGGTGCTCGCGGCCGGCGGCGTCGGCGTCGCGATCTACATGGGCAAGTCCCCGGGCGGCTACGACGCGCGGCTCGCGATCAAGACGGTGACGTTCACCAGCGGCAAGAAGGTCGGCTCGCTGCTCGTCGAGACCGACGGCAAGGTCACCCCCGACGAGGTCCACGCCGCGTACCAGAAGGCGCTCGACGAGCTCGCGGGGCCCGCGAAGAAGCTCGGCGCGTCGCTCGACGTGCTCGACGAGATCGCGGCGATCCCGCCGGCGGCGCTGTGCGAGCCGACGGCGTATCCCGGGCTCGGCGGCGGCCACCCCGACAACTGCGCGAGCGCGCTCGACGAGACGACGTTCGGCAAGAACGCGGCACGCATCCTGCTCATCGTCGATGACCGCGCGTCGCTGGCGCTGGCGATGCGCTCCGGGGTCGGCCACGCGCTGTGTGACTTCCAGCCCAAGAGCGTGCAGCCGGCACAGCTCCTGAAGATCTGCGACCTCGGCAACCAGCTCGGATCGGGCAGTGACAAGCCCGGTCACGTTGACAAGCCCGCAAAAGGCCACGAATAATCCCCGACGGAGGATCATGTCCCGCACGGTCATTGCCGCCGTTGTCGCCGTCGTCATCGCCGCGCTGATCGCGGTGGCGTTCTTCGTCACGTCGACGAGCATGGACGACAAGATCCGCAAGGATGCCGATCGCCAGCTCGGTCGCGCGTACCAGGTCGCCGATCAGCTCAACCAGCTGCGCGCGATCGACATCTCGAACAAGGCCGAGAACCTCGCGGCCGATCGCAGCTTCGTCAGCGCGCTGCTCCAGGGCAACATGGCGGCGGCGCGCGACGGGTTCACGAAGTTCACGGCGGGCCTCAAGCCCGAGGATCCGAAGCCCGACCTGATCGCGCTCGTCGATCACGCCGGCCTGGTCGTCGCGATGCACGACGTGCCGAGCGTGACGCCGAAGCAGTGGCTCAAGGATCCGAGCAAACCCGGCGACACGATCATCCCGGCGCTCAACGTCGTGCTCGGCAACAAGGTCATCATCAGCGACATCTGGCGCACCGGCGATCAGATGATGAAGATCGGCGTCGCCCCGGTGATCAACCCGGACGCGCAGGTGCTCGCGAACGACGAGGGCACCGCGATCATCGGCGCGGTCGTCGTCGCGTACGCGCAGACCTCGGCCGGCGCCCAGATCGACAAGCAGCTGCTCGGCACCGAGATCGCGTACTACGACGCGCAGAAGGTCCAGGCGACGAGCTTCACGAAGGGCGCGACGTCGGAGGAGGACACCGACAAGGGCAAGCGCCTGAACGACATCATCAAGACCGGCAAGGTCGCGCCCGGCGCCACGACGCAGCAGAAGGTCAACATCGACGGCGTCGACTACTACGCGGCGGCGTTCCACATGCCGTACAAGACGACGAACGCGAGCCGCATGCCGAAGGATTACCCGCAGCCGACCGCGGGCGCGCTCGTGCTGTCGCCGATCGCGGACCAGGCGAACACGTCCGGCACGATCAAGCTGTTCATCCTGCTGCTCGGGATCGGCGCGCTCGCGATCTCGATGCTCGGCCTCTACCTGTCGCATCGCCGCCTGATCGCGCAGGTCGACGCGATCGAGCTCGGCGTCACCGACATCATCAACGGCAACGTCGATCGCACGTTCCGGCCGGTCGGCCCCGAGCTCGACGGCCTCGCGAACGGCCTCAACGTGATGCTCGCGCGCCTGCTCGGCCGCCCCGAGCCCGGCGAGGAGGAGTTCGACGAGGAGGGCAACCCGATCATCCCGGGCCGCGTCGAGTTCGAGGAAGGCGAGGAGAAGCCGCAGACCGATCCGGATCTCGCGGCGCTCGCGCAGGAGTCGGAGCCCGACTACTACAAGCGCGTGTTCACCGAGTACGTCGCCGCGCGCAAGGCGGTCGGCTCGCCCGACGACGTCTCGTTCGAGAACTTCATCGCGAAGCTCAAGGTCAACGAGGGCAAGCTCAAGGCGCAGTACAACTGCCGCACGGTCCGGTTCCGCGTCGTCACCAAGGACGGCAAGGTGACCCTCAAGCCCGTGCCGATTTTTGCCTGAGACCTGTGACGGTTCAAACCGGGCTGGCGAGACTGGCGACCGAGAGCTGGCCTGCGCTCGCGGGCAAGCGGCTCGGCCTCATCTGCAACCCGACCGCGGTCGACGCCGAGCTGCACCACGCGATCGATCTGCTCGGCAACTACGAGCTGGTGGCGCTGTTCGGCCCCGAGCACGGCGTGCGCGGCGACGCGCAGGACATGATCGGCGTCGACGCCGCGCGCGACGCGGCCAGCGGGCTGCCGGTCCACTCGCTCTACGGCGACACCGAGGCGTCGCTCGCGCCGACCGCGGCGATGCTCGACGAGCTCGACGTGCTCGTCTACGACGTGCAGGACGTCGGCAGCCGCTACTACACGTTCGTGTGGACGATGGTGCTCGCGATGCGCGCGTGCGCGAAGGCGGGCAAGCCGTTCGTCGTGCTCGACCGCCCGAACCCGATCACGGGCCTCCACGTCGAGGGCTCGCTGATCCAGCCCGGCTACGAGTCGTTCGTGGGCCTGGTGTCTGCGGCGAACCGTCACGGGATGACCGCCGGCGAGATCGCGAGGTGGCGCCACGGCGTCGAGAACCTCGATGTCGAGCTCGCGGTGATCGCGATGACCGGGTGGTCGCGCGACGCGTGGTTCGAGCACACCGGGCTGCCCTGGGTGATGCCGTCGCCGAACATGCCGACGGTCGACACCGCGCTCGTGTATCCGGGCATGTGCCTGGTCGAGGGCACCGAGCTGTCGGAGGGGCGCGGCACGACGCGGCCGTTCGAGCTGTCCGGCGCGCCCTGGCTCGACGGCGCGCGGCTCGCGAAGGACATGACCGAGATGGGGCTGCCGGGCTGCCGGCTCCGGCCCGTGGTGTTCACGCCGACGTTCCACAAGCACGCGGGCAAGCCGTGTGGTGGCGTGCAGATCCACGTCACCGATCACAACGCGTTCCGACCGTACCGCACCGGCGTCGCGTTCCTGAAGGCGTGCCGCGACCAGGCGCCCGACCACTTCCAGTGGCGCGCGAAGGCCTACGAGTTCGTCGACCAGATCGCCGCGATCGACCTGCTCGCCGGTGGTCCGCAGCTGCGCGAGGGCATCGACGCCGGTGCCTCGCTCGACGACCTGACGCGGCGGTGGCCGCGCGACGAGGGCAGCTTCCTCGACGAGCGCCAGCCATACTTGCTGTACCGATGACGACCGTCGCGCTGTTCGGCGGCAGCTTCAACCCGGTGCACGTCGCGCACCAGCTGGTCGCGCTGTACGTGCTCGAGACCCAACCCGTCGACGAGCTGTGGCTCGTGCCGACGTGGGCACATCCGTTCGGCAAGCCGCTGGCGCCGTTTGGCGATCGGGTCGCGATGTGCGCGCTGGCGGCGGCCGCGCTCGGGCCGCGCGTCCAGGTGAGCCGGGCCGAGGAGGAGCTCGCCCGCAAGCCGGGCTTCGTCGCGAGCCGCACGCTCGATCTGATCGAGCACCTCGGCGGCGACCTGCGCCTGGTGATCGGGAGCGACATCCTCGCCGAGACGGCGAAGTGGTACCGGTGGGACGAGGTCTGTCGGCGCGCGCCGCCGATCGTCGTCGCGCGGCCCGGATTCCCCGGGGGAGGCGAGGTCGCGATCACGGACGTGTCGGCGACCCGCGTGCGGGAGCTGCTCGCGGCGGGCGATCCGGCGGCGGCGCAGTACGTGCCGGCGGGCGTGCTGCGCTACATCGCCGAGCACGGGCTGTATGATGCGCCGCATGCGTGACCTGACGCCGCTGACGCTCGCCGACTTCGACACCGCACCGGTTCGCTTCGCCACCACCCACGCGTTCCCCGCGTCGCCCGACGCGGTGTTCGAGGAGCTGACCGATCCATCGCGCTGGCTGCCGATCGTGCGTCGCTCGGTGTGGTACTCGAGCGCGACCGGCGGCGTCGGCGCGGAGCGCCAGGTCGACATCGTCGCGTACGGTACGTTCCGCGAGCGGATGCTCGTGTGGGAGCCCGGCCGGCGCATGACGTTCACGATGACCGCGACGACGTCCCCGCTGGTCGCGCAGCTCGGCGAGGACTTCATCCTCGAGCGCGACGGCGACGGGACGCGGCTCACCTGGCGCGTCGCCGCGCGGGCCACCGCGCTCGGCCGGCCGCTCGCGCCGCTGCTGCGCGCCACGCTGCGGCTCAACGCCGTGCTCGGCGAGCGCGGCCTGCGCAAGCGTACGGCCTCGACGATCGAGCACCGCACCGTCGCGTGATCGCGACAGATGCGGTATATCGGCGGGCGTTCTCGCGATGACCGCACGCAACCCCACCACGTTCGTCGTCGGCGCTGGCCCGGTTGCGACCGCGCTCGCCGGCGCGCTGCGCCTCGGCGGCGTGCCGGTGCTCGGGCTGTGGGCGCGCAAGCCGCAGCCGGCGCGCGCGGCCGGTGCCGCCGCGGGCGTCGCGGCGTTCTCGTCGGCGCCGCCCGACATCCTGCTCGAGGCCGAGGTCGTGATCCTCGCGGTGCGCGACCAGGTGATCCACGAGGTCGCGCAGATGCTCGTCGGCACCGGCCTCGTCAACCGCCGTCACGTGCTGCTGCACTGCGCGGGAGCCGCGTCGGCCGAGGAGCTGCTCGGCGGCGTCGCCGACCGGGTCGGCGGCATCGGTACGCTGCACCCGCTGTCGGCGATCGCCGATGGCCGCGCCGCGATGCGCGCGCTCAAGGGCACCGTGTTCGGCGTCGAGGGCAACGAAGCCGGGCGGCGCGCCGCGGAGAAGCTGGTCGGCGCGTTGAGCGGGATCGTGCTCGAATTGCGCAGCACGCAGATGGCCGCGTACCACGCGGCCGCCGCGCTCGCGTCGAACTACGTGGTCGCGCTGATCGACGTCGCCGCGCAGGTGCTCGCGACCGCCGGCGTCACTCCCGAACAGGCGGCGCAGGCGCTCATCCCGCTCGCCGAGGGCGCGCTCAAGAACATCGCGACGCGCGGCACGACCGCGGGCCTCACCGGCCCTGTTCGACGTGGCGACGCGGCGACGATTCAACGTCATCTCGACGCACTGCACACACGACCCGACCTTGCCGACATCTATCGCGCGCTTGCGCGGCGTGCCGTCGAGATCGCGGCCCGGATCGACGGTCCAGACGCGCCGGACCGATCCGGGCTCGCCGCGATTCGCTCGTTGATCGAGTCCTGAGCCTTCGTTACCATCGAAGGTGATGAGAACGCGCACCCTGCTCGTGTCGGTGACCCTCGTCCTTTCGATGCTGTTCGCGGTGCGCAGCGCCGACGCCAGCGATCCCAACCGAGTGTTCGCCGGAAAGATCATCACGTCGTCCAAGCGGCCGCCGGGCCAGGCCCGCAGCCCGAACGCGTACATCGTGGCGATCCGCAAGCTGTCGCAGTCGAACTTCTTCGAGGACAAGACCGACCACACGTGGACGATCTGGCTGGCCGCGTTCCTCAAGACGCCGCTCAACGACGTCGAGTACTCGGTGAAGTTCTACGACCTCGCCGGCCACAGCCAGCAGCTGCTCGGCGTGATCGACCAGTACACCGACGAGCGCGGCGAGAAGACGATCATCACGAAGGTGAAGCTCGAGAAGAAGACGTTCGGCGTGAACAAGCAGGTGCTCGTCACGATCGAGAACAAGGGCAAGATCCTCGCCTCGACGCAGATCAAGATCCTCGGCGAGGGCGAGCACTTCTC